>CAYNUI010000226.1:0-4097 GCA_964400185.1 uncultured Hyphomonas sp. | reverse complement strand
TAGGCAGATGAGCGTTTGCCCATACCGTCATCAGAGATGGTCAGGATGAATTGTTCGGCCGCACCAAGCTCGGCGATGCGTTCAGCAGAAAGCGCCGCTTCCTCATCACCCTCGTCGCCATCATCGTCGGCAACGGCATCAGTCGGCTCTTCATCTTCACCCGTTGCCGCCCGTCGCATGGCGGTTGCGTGTTTCAGATATGCCCGAGACTCGGCGCTGGTGACATCGATATGGCGCAGAACGCCCATGGCGATCACGTGATCTCCGTCGGCCAAGCGAATGCCGCGAACACCGGTTGAGTTTCGACCCGCGAAGACGCGCACATCGGTGACTTTGAAACGAATGCACTGACCAAGCGCAGTCGTCAGCATAACGTCTTGATCTTCCGAGCAAATTCGAACGCGGACAATGCCGTCGCCCTCGTCGAGTTTCATCGCAATTTTGCCGTTGCGATTGACCCGAATGAAGTCGGACAGTTTGTTCCGGCGCACCGTGCCTGAGCGGGTCGCGAACATGACATCGAGCTGGTTTCTGCTCTCCTCGTCATCCGGAAGCGGCATAACGCTCTCGATGCGCTCGTCTTTTGAAAGCGGGAAGATATTGACCAGGGCCTTGCCGCGAGATTGCGGCCCACCAATCGGCAGGCGCCAGACCTTCTCTTTATAGACCATGCCTTCCGAGCTGAAGAATAGGATCTCGGTGTGCGTATTGGCCATGAACACGCGTGTGACGAAATCCTCGTCCTTCATCGAAATTCCGGATCGACCTTTGCCGCCGCGATGCTGCGTACGATACGTCGAAAGCGGGGTCCGTTTCACGTAACCGCCATGGGTGACAGTGACGACCATGTCTTCGCGCTCGATCAGGTCTTCGTCATCCATATCGGCGCCGCCGAACGTGAATTCAGATCGTCGTGGAACCGCGAACTTCTCTTTCACTTCGCCGAGTTCGCCACGGATGATGTCGAGCACGCGCGGACGCGATCTCAAAATGTCCAGATAGTCCGCAATTCGTTCGGCCAAGCCTTTGGCTTCATTGCCGATTTCATCACGACCCAGACCTGTGAGACGAGACAGCTGCAAAGCCAAAATGGCACGGGCTTGCTCGTCGGAGAGGAAGATTGAGTCATCACCTTCCCAACGGGTTCGGCGGTCTGCGACCAGTTCGAGCAGCGGGCCCATATCCATGATCGGCCAGGCTTTTTCGAGCAGTCGTTCACGCGCTGTGTTTGGATCAGGCGCGTGGCGGATAATCGCGATAATCTCATCGATGTTTGCCACCGCCAGCGCCAGGCCGACCAAGACGTGCGCGCGGTCACGCGCCTTATTGAGCTCGAACTTGGTGCGCCGCGCAACGACTTCTTCGCGGAAACGAATGAAGGCCTGTAGGATTTGGCGAAGATTGAGCTGTTCCGGGCGTCCGCCATTCAAAGCGAGGATGTTTGCCGGGAAACTGGTCCGAAGCTGCGAGTAGCGATGCAATTGGTTGAGCACGACATCGGCGCTCGCGTCTTTCTTGACTTCGATCACGACGCGAATGCCGTGACGGTCTGACTCGTCACGGAGGTCAGAAATGCCTTCGATGCGCTTATCGCGAACCATGCCCGCAATCTTTTCAACCAGAGAGGCTTTGTTCACCTGGTATGGGATCTCGGTCACAATGATGGCTTGGCGGCCATTCCGCATTTCTTCAATCTCAGAGCGCGCTTGCATAATGATAGAGCCGCGTCCCTCGAGGAGTGCTTTACGCGCCCCTGCATGGCCGAGAATGAGCCCTCCCGTTGGGAAGTCTGGTCCGGGAACGATTTCCAGCAATTCATCATCGTCAATCGCGGGATTGTCGATCATCGCCAGAGTGGCATCGACAACTTCACCCAGATTGTGTGGCGGAATATTCGTCGCCATACCAACGGCAATACCGCCAGCGCCATTGACGAGCAGATTGGGGAACTGCGCTGGCAGCACCATAGGCTCTTGCTGAGACCCGTCATAATTGTCTTGGAAATCGACCGTGTCTTTGTCGATGTCGGCGAGCAAATATTGAGCCGCCTTTTCCATCCGCGATTCGGTGTAGCGCATCGCAGCGGGCGGATCATTGTCGATGGAGCCGAAATTCCCTTGGCCGTCGACAAGAGGCAGGCTCATCGAGAAAGGCTGCGCCATCCGCACCAAGGCGTCGTAGATCGCGCTGTCGCCGTGTGGGTGGAAATTACCCATCACCGCCCCGACAATGTTCGCCGATTTCTTATACGGCTTGTCAGGCGTGTTCCCGTTGACCTGCATTGCGTAAAGAATGCGACGGTGCACGGGCTTCAATCCGTCACGCACATCTGGCAAGGCCCGGCTGACGATGACGCTCATCGCATAGTCGAGATAAGAGCGTTTAAGCTCAGTCTCGATGCTGACGGGATCGATCCCTTCATCGCCACCCATTGGAGGCATTTCAGGATCTTCTGGCGGTGTTGTTTCGTCGCTCAATTTAGGTCGACCTCATCTTGCCAAAACGCGCGCCGAATCGCCCGTCTTTATTGAGGAAAAGACTAGCAGGAAGGCGCGGGAGTTACAAATCTGGAATGCACGTATTATGGTTGTTTATACGACACCCGTTATGCTGGAAAAATAGCAATGAATTCAATGACTCGCAGAGCCGCCTTGATATCGAGTTCGATGGGCTTTGTTTACGCCTGCTCTGGCCGCCCAGAACCGCTCGCGAAACCCGAAGAAAAAGCTCCAATATGGAGCCTTGGCCCAGCGCTTCCCTTCGCCGTTCAAGAGATCTATCCCGCCGCGCATCAGGGGCGGATTCACCTGGCTGGCGGTTTCATTGCGGAAGCAGACACGATTTCTGGCGCCACCGATCAGCACGTCGTGTTTGATCCCTCATCGGGGCAATGGACGAGCGCTTCTGCGCTGCCCAAAGCGCGGCATCACCCGAACCTTGTAAGTTTCAAAGACAAACTTTTGGCGATTGGCGGCTTCGAAGTCGAAAGTGAAGGGGCCGTATGGGTGATACAAGAAGGTGTATGGGTTCTCGATGGCGACACTTGGTCGGACGGCCCCTCCCTGCCACAACCCAATGGTGAAAGCGTCACTGCGGTCCTTGATAATGAGCTGCACGTCTGCGGCGGGCGACTGCCCGTTGGAGAGGCGAACCGCGCCTGGACCGACCATAGCGATATCGCCGATCACTTCGTCTTGGCGGAGCTAGATGGTACATGGGATCGCGCCGCGCCTCTCCCCACCGCTCGCAACAGCGCCTCTGGTGCCGTGCTAAACGGCCTTTGGCACGTTGTCGGCGGCCGCACAGTGGTGGGCGGCAACACCCCTGCCCACGAAGTCTATGACCCTCAGGAGGACCGCTGGCGCAGCGCTGCCCCGATGCCGCAAGGCCAAGGCGGGTTGGCCGCGGCGTCCGTGGGAAACAGTCTCTATGCATTTGGTGGGGAGTTCTTCAACAATGGCGGTGGGGTTTATGCCGAGGCTTGGGCCTATGATGCTGAGAAGGACGAATGGAGCGCCCTCCCAGACATGCCAAACCCTCGCCATGGCTTAGGGGCCGTGACGCTTGGGAGCGACATCTATGTGATTGGTGGCGCGCTTGCGGTCGGCGGGAGCAAGACGTCAAACTTGGTTGAAATCTTCACACCCGCCTGAGATTGATACCCTAGAACGGGATCTCATCGTCAAAGTCCTGGCTGAAGTCTTGCGCTGGACCTTCCATCTGACGCGGACCACCGCCTTGGCCCTGATTGCCATAAGCCACTGAGTCCTGAGCATAACCGCCGCCGCCACCATTGCGGCTATCGAGCATGGTCAAATTCGAGTTGTAGCCACGCAGGACGACTTCGGTCGAATACCGGTCTTGGCCGTTTTGATCCTGCCATTTGCGGGTTTCCAGCTGGCCTTCAATGTACAGCTTAGAGCCCTTTTTGACATAGTTCTGAACGACTCGGATCAGGCCTTCGCTGAACACTGAGATGCGATGCCACTCGGTTTTCTCGCGGCGCTCTCCGGTGTTCCGGTCTTTCCAGTTCTCTGATGTGGCGAGTGAGAAGGAACAGACTTGTCCGCCGTTCTGAAACTGTCTCACTTCTGGGT
>CAYNUI010000225.1:0-4106 GCA_964400185.1 uncultured Hyphomonas sp. | reverse complement strand
AAACCGTCTGGCGACTTTAACCGCAAGTCTTTGAACCTTCACCACGGTATCAATATCACCGACGCCTTCATGGAAGCGGTGAAGAATGATGAAGAGTTCGACCTGCTCTCACCAAAGACCGGCGAGCCTCTGCGCAAAGTGAATGCGCGTAAGATCTGGCAAAAGATCCTTGAGCTCCGCATTCAAACCGGTGAGCCATATCTGCTGTTCACCGATACTGTGAACAATGCCATGCCCGCGCACCAGCGCCAGCTCGGCCTGAAAGTCACTCAATCCAATCTTTGTTCAGAGATCACGCTGCCAACCGGCATCGACCATAAGGGCGAAGACCGCACCGCGGTTTGCTGCCTGTCTTCGATCAATGCTGAGAAGTATTTCGAGTGGAGCAAAGACGAGAACTTCCTCGAAGACGTTTATCGCTTCCTGGACAATGTTCTGCAGGACTTCATCGATCGTGCACCGCCAGAAATGGCGCGGGCGGTCTATTCCGCAACGCGGGAGCGTTCAGTTGGCCTCGGTCTGATGGGCTTCCACTCTTTCTTGCAGTCGCTCAACCTGCCAATGGAAAGCGCGATGGCGAAGGTCTGGAACGAGAAACTGTTCAAACACATCCGCCAAGGTGCAGATGCGGCCTCTGTGAAGCTCGCGAAAGAGCGCGGCGCCTGCGAAGACGCAGCTGAAGCCGGCATGATGGCGCGCTTCAGCCACAAAATGGCAGTCGCGCCAACGGCGTCCATCTCAATCATTTGTGGCGGCACCAGTGCCGGCATCGAGCCAATCCCGGCCAATGTCTACACGCACAAAACGTTGTCTGGCTCGTTCACGGTCAAGAATAAGTATCTTGAGCGCCTGCTGGAAGACAAAGGTCAGAACACAGATGCGGTCTGGACCTCTATCCTCGAGCATGAGGGCTCTGTTCAGCACTTGGATTGTTTGGATGAGCACGAGAAGTCGACCTTCAAAACAGCGTTCGAGATCGATCAGCGCTGGATCATTGAACATGCGGCGGACCGCACACCGTATATCTGTCAGGCACAGTCCCTGAACGTGTTCCTGCCCGCCGACATCAACAAGTGGGATCTCCACATGTTGCACTGGACGGCTTGGGAGAAAGGCGTGAAGTCGCTCTATTATTGCCGCTCGAAGTCTGTACAGCGCGCGAGTTTCGCTGGTGCAGATGAAAAAGAGGCAAGCATGTCTGGTATGGAAGTGCCGAATACAGACTATGATGAGTGTCTCGCCTGCCAGTAGGCTGATCAAACACTTTTCGAAGACCCCGCCCGAAGAGGCGGGGTTTTTTATTTGAGAAAGTGAGAAATCGCACAGCGAAGCGTCGGTTAATAGCGCCTTAACTATAGGCATATCGAAGATTAAATTTGGGTGGCTTGCCCAAAAAAGGGCCTAGTTTGGGAAAAAGATAAAAAAATTAGTCAGCGGCGTTAACTTTGTTTCACGGGTCTTTTTCGGCCCAGAACGCTAGCAAATACGGGAGCGTTCACATTTCTGTGAAGTCCCAATGATTAATAGATACGGGTTTGGACGGAGTCGCAGCCGCGATTCGTTCATGCTAAGGTAAGGATCACAGGTCACGCTCCGGGGGTAGATTGGAGCCTGACATGATGAGAGGCGTGGGACAGATGATTGTTGCAAGTGCATCAATGCTTACCGCTATGGCGTGTCACACGTGTGCGCACGCGCAGCCAAATCAAGGCGTTGTCATTGACAATGCCACCATAATCGCGGCCAGCCGTTCGTTAGACGAGCCACGCAGAACACGCGTAAACTTGGTCTATTCTGGATCCTTCTCTCAATCGGAGACGACGCGTCATTTCGGCTATCAACTCTCTGAAGACACAGATCTGAGCATCGGCCCGGATGCGGCTAAGCTTCGAAACAATCGCCGCCTTTATTCTAGCGCGATTTTGACCGATCTCGCCGCGACTCGCACGGGTGTCAGCCTGTCGCCTGTTCCGCGTGAGCAAAAACAGTTGAGCGCAGAACTCTCATTCTCTGCCCTGTCTGAACAAACCGGGTTCGGCTTCGACGTTGGCATTGCGCCACGTGTCGAAATCACCCGCGACGGACCGTATGCGTCTCGCCGGTTCGGGGGTGAAGTTCGGATTGGTCAAAACTTCGACAAGCGTGGAGAAGACGGACCAGAATCAGCTTGGTACCTGTTCGCAGGTGCAGATGGCGAAGCGCTCGTCTGGGAGCCAGATCAAGCGGGCGGTGTCGCCAGCGGTGAGATGGCTCTGCGCGACAAGGTTACAGTGGGCGACATTCAAGCTGGCGTGTCTATCCAGCGGGGCAAAGGACAGCTTTCATTCAGCTATATTCGCCGCGAGGTTGAGTATCATGAGCGCAATCTCGGCGCGAGTGAGAATGAGGACTTCGCAGGGGTGACGTTTACCCTTAAACGCTGACCACATGGTTGGTCATCGATTGATGAGAGCCGCCATTTTGGCGGCTTTTTTCGTGCCTTTTGGACACGCGCAAGAACCGGCAGCGCCGGAGCCCGCGACGCGATCTGTGGGCGTGTGGTCGCTCACCTCGGAAAATGACCTGTTTGGGGGGACGGACCGCAATTATTCAAATGGTTTGCGCCTGGAGCATATCCGTCCAGCGAATGAGATCACGCCTGGCTTGAATTGGGTGGCCAATCGGATCCCGATTCTCGACCTAGATCGCACCGAATTGCGCCAAGGCTTCGCGCTCTCGCACACGATTTTTACGCCAGAAGATATTTCTGCGCCCGTGCCTGATCCGACCGACAGACCGTATGCGGCTTGGCTCTATGCGTCCGGAACCGTCGTCGGCACGACGCGGCTCGGTGCCCGGCAGACGGTGCAAGATGTATTACAGGTCAATCTCGGCGTGGTCGGGCCATCTGCGGGCGGCGAGTTCGTGCAGGAAAACTGGCATGACCTTCTGCAAGCGATCGAACCGCGCGGCTGGGATTCGCAGCTCAAAGACGAGTTTGGGATCGAAATCACGGCGCAACGATTGCGTCAGTTCGAAGGGCCTGATTTGGCTCTAAATCTAGAGACGGATTATGCCCTGCATGGTGGGGCCACACTCGGAAATGTGAGGACGTATGCAACGGTCGGCGCAATGGCGCGGATCGGATGGGATCTATCCTCGGATTTCGGGCCACCGCGCATCCGGCCGGCCTTGGCGGGCGCTGGCGTGTTTCGGCCGGGACAGTCTTTTGGCGGCTATCTGTTCGCTGGGGTCGAGGGGCGAGCGGTCGCGCGGGACATGTTTCTTGACGGCAATCTTTGGCGTGACAGCGCCAGGGTCGAAGACCGGCGCGATTTTACCGGCGATCTGCAATTGGGGATCGCACTGCATCAAGGCGATGTGCAAGTCGCTTTCACCTTCGTCCATCGCACCGAGGAGTTCGTGGCTCAGTCCGGTCCGCAAAGGTTTGGCGCGGTTTCCATCTCAATCGCGCGTTAGCGATTTCGACATCTAGCCTCGGTCGAGCCTTGGCTGATTCGAAGTTAATAACTGATTTCTTGTGGGCAGGCTGTGGAAAGTGTCGCATCCTTGTCGGATATATCTTGCGCCTGTCGACGGTTTTAGACACTATATGTGGTGTTGATGAGATTTGGCAGGGGTAAGCAAATGGCCGACGGTATGATGAAACTTCCTGGACTGATGACACCATCTAAGTCCTACAAACCTTTCCGCTATTCCTGGGCGTATGACTTTTGGAAATTGCAGCAGCAAGTCCACTGGTTGCCTGAAGAAGTGCCGCTGGGCGAGGACTGCAAGGACTGGGTCAACAAGCTCAATGATAAAGAGCGCAATCTGCTGACCCAAATCTTCCGCTTCTTCACGCAGTCTGATGTCGAAGTCGGTGCCAATTATATGGAACACTATATGCCGCTGTTTAAGCCGGTTGAGGTGCGTATGATGCTGGCGGCGTTCTCGAATATGGAGACGGTGCACATTGCTGCCTATGCGCTTCTGCTTGAGACAATCGGGATGCCAGATTCTGAATTCTCCGCCTTCATGGAGTATGAGGAAATGGCGGCCAAGCACGACTATCTCGGCCAGTTTGGTACAGATACAGAGGAGGATATTCTGACCTCCATGGCGGT
>CAYNUI010000224.1:1615-4149 GCA_964400185.1 uncultured Hyphomonas sp. | reverse complement strand
TGGGATGCCATCGCGGGTGACTATTTCCGCGGCGGCCAAGATCGCAAAGCGTTCGAAGTTCAAAAAGCCATGTACCTTGGCGGCATTCTTCAAACCGAAGACGAATTGATGCGCGTTGTGAACTTCTACAACTCGTTCGACGTGCCATATGCGGCGGCCAAGATCCTTGAAAAAGAGATGAACGCTGGCCGGATTTCGAAAACCTATCAGCGCCTCGAACTGCTCGCCAACCTCTATCAGGTGGCGCGTGAGTTTGAAAAAGCGATCCCGGTGATTGAAGAAGCCGCGAACCTCGCACCAGACGGGAAGATGTATGAGCGCCTTGGTCGCTCATTCAGCGAGCTTCAAGATTGGGCGGCTGCTGAAGACGCTTTGATCAAAGCGATCAATAAAGGCGGATTGGACAATGCCGGTCTCGCTTGGGTCCTCGTCGGACAGTCTCGCTATGAGCGCGAAGATCGCTCGGGCGCACGCGAAGCCTTCCGGAGCGCTAACAATCGCGGTGGCCGCGGTTGGCTCGACTTTATGGCGGCCGAGGACAATACGGCCCGCGCGCTGGTCATCTTTGACGCTCAGAACCTTGTAAATGACTACAAGAAAGAGAAAGAGCGCTGCAAAGATCTGGAAGTGATCAACAACGCTCCAGAGTCGTGCAACACGGTTGATGATCGTCTTGCTGGCGCAGAAGAGGCGCTTGCGGAGCTTCAGGGCAACGCCTAAAACCGAAGCTCAATTTAATTTCGAGCCCCAGACTTCGTCGGTCTGGGGCTTGTTGTTTTGAAGAAAGCGTGAAACCAAGATGGCTATGGTCGATTTGAGCATCAAGACGGCTGACGATGAGGCGATTTGCGAACGCGTTGCTGACATCGAGGCCGCCATGCAGGGGCGCACTTTTGAGTGGGCGGACATCAATACAGGCAGCTGGAACCGCGAAGGGTTAGACACGCTCGCGCCAATGATGGCGGATGCTTTTAGCGCTTTGGAAGCGGACATTGAGCTGATCAAAGCCGATCCGTTCGAGATGGTCGCCGACAACGGAAAAGTTGAGACGTTCGATACGGGTCCGATCATCCGCATTTCGTCTCGCCCCGACGCGCCGCAACAGATTATCATGAGCGGCCATTACGATACCGTGTTTCCACCTGGTACTTTCACGGAGATAAAGGATCTTGGCGACGGGCGTTTTAACGGACCGGGTCTCGCTGATATGAAAGGCGGTTTGTCGCTCATGCTTGGCGCGTTGCAAGCGTTTGAGGCTGGACCGCTGAAGGACAATCTTGGCTATCAGATTGTTATCACGCCGGACGAAGAAACAGGCAATTTTGCCAGCGCGCCGTTCCTCACGGAGGCGACGAAGTCGGGGGCGCTGATCGGCATGACTTATGAGCCGTGCATGGATACCGGCGCGATGTCAGGTGGGCGCAAAGGATCAGCCGTTTTCGATATTGTGCTGCATGGCCGATCCGCCCATGCGGGCCGAGCGAAGGAAGAAGGCCGTAGCGCGGTCGAAGCCGCTGCGGAAATCGTTATCGGTCTTGAGGGCCTCAATCGTCAGCGAGACGGCGTGACTTTCAATGTCGGTGCGATTGATGGCGGCAGCGCCGTCAACATTGTGCCAGATCTTGCAATTGTAAGGTTTGGGGCCCGTGCGCCAGACGCGGAGGCTGCAGCTTGGGCAACCGCTCAAGTTCAAGCGCTGTATGACAAGGCGTGCGCGAAAGACGGTATCTCCGGACACTTACATGGCGGCTTCTATCGTCCGCCAAAGCCTCGAAATGCAGCGCAGCAAGCCTTGTTTGATGCGGTCACGGATACGGGCAAAGCGATCGGCCTAGAGCTAGAATTCGTCGACACAGGCGGCGTGTGCGAGGGTAACAACATCTTCGCTGCCGGGGTTCCGAATGTGGATACGCTTGGCGTTATGGGCGGGCGGATCCATTCAGACGAAGAATATGTCGTTATGTCGAGCTTCGTGGAGCGCGCGCAACTCTCTGCGCTCTTGCTCAATCGGATTGCGGATGGGCGTTTGGATGCCCGAAAAATAAAGGCGATGATGGGATGACGTCTCCTTATGTAATGCGTCCGGCAGAGTTATCGGATTTTGATGCTTTGCGCGCGATGGCCGTTGAGTCTGGGCCTGGTTTCACGTCTTTGCCAGTCGATGAAGATATCCTGCGCAAACGCCTATTGAAGTCTGTCGACTCGTTTGCGGGTCGCCTCGAGCAGCCTGAATTCGGCAAATATCTTATGATGCTCGAAAATGTTGAGACAGGCGAAGTTGGTGGGTGTAGCGCTGTGAAGTGTGGCATCGGCATGAACGCGCCTTTCTTCAACTATCGCATCATTACTTTGGCGCAGGCGAGCCAAGAGGCGGATCGCCGGTTTGATATGGACGCCTTGATCCTGACCAATGAATTTGTCGGGTGTACCGAGGTGGGCACCTTGTTTTTGCGCCCGAAGCACCGAGGTGCCGGGGTCGGCCGCTTGCTGGCGCAATCGCGCTATATGCTGATCTCAACCAAGCCGGAATGGTT
>CAYNUI010000224.1:0-1515 GCA_964400185.1 uncultured Hyphomonas sp. | reverse complement strand
GCGTTCAAGCTTCTCGAATGGGAAGGGTTTGAGTTCGAGCGCGTGGTGGACATTTTTGATGGTGGTCCAATCATGCAAGCATCGCGAGACATGATCCGGACTTCGCGCGAGAGCAAGGTCATGGAGCTTGAGGTCGGTGATGCGACCGGCGCGCAAGGCATCGCGGCTCGAATCGATCTCAAGGACTATCGAGCCACGCTGATTGAAGGGGCCGTCATGGGCGACGCACGTTTCATGACCACAGAGGCCAATCTGGAAAAACTGAAACTGAAGCGCGGCGACAAAGCGCGCATATGGCTAAGGAGCTAACATGGCGAAGAGTGTCTATATTGACGGGCGCTGGAGCGATGGGGGTGATGATTGGTTTGAAAAAACCAACCCGGCAACCGGCGAAACAAGCTGGGAAGGCCAAGCGAGCAGCCCGCAACAAGTAACCGATGCTATTCAGTCTGCGCGGGAAGCGCAGGTGGACTGGGGCCGACGCCCTCAGCATGACCGAACCACGGTCTTGGAACGTTATGCTGAAGAACTCACCAAACGCTCAGGCGATATCGCAGCGGCGATCAGCTCCGACATGGGCAAAACCGCGTGGGAGGCGAATGGCGAAGCTGGTGCGATGACTGCCAAGGTTGGCATTTCGATCAAAGCGCAAGTCGAGCGCGCCGGCGTTTCGTTTTCTGAAGCTGCTTTTGGTTCAACGCATCTCACCCATCGCCCGCATGGCGTGATGGCGGTCTTTGGCCCCTTTAACTTTCCGGGCCATCTGCCGAACGGTCACATCGTTCCGGCACTGCTGGCAGGCAATGCTTGCGTCTTTAAGCCATCTGAACTCGCCCCGTCGGTCGCACACGTCATGGCCGACGCCTTTGCAGAAGCTGGCTTACCGGAAGGCTTGCTCAATATCGTTCAAGGCGGGCGCGACACAGGCGCCGCGCTTCTTGATGGCGATATAAACGGGCTTCTGTTCACGGGCTCCGCGCAGACCGGCCTGTTTTTCCACAAGCATTTCGCTGGGCGACCAGAGGTAATTCTAGCGCTAGAAATGGGTGGTAATAATCCACTCATCGTCTGGGATCCTGCAGAGGTGGAAGCCGCTGCGGATATTGCCGCGCAATCAGCCTTCCTAACAACGGGACAACGCTGCTCCTGCGCCCGCCGGGTCATTCTACCCAAGGGACAATGGGGCGATCAGGTCGTTGAAGCGATTGTGGCGCGCGCCAAAGCACTTCGCATTGGCGATGCATCGGATGAAGAGGCGTTTATGGGGCCACTGGTCTCTGAGCGGGCCGCGGAAAACGCTACGGATTTCCAAATGATGCTGTCCAAGAAAGGCGGCAAGCCCTTGCGCCGTCTGAAGCGGATGGATCGCGGTGGCGGTTTCGTCACCGCTGGCGTGATCGATGTGACTGAAGCAAGCGATATCCCTGACGAAGAACTGTTCGGGCCATTGATGCAGATCATCCGCGTCGATGATTTCGATGAAGCCCTGCGCCGCGCCAATGATACGCGCTATGG
>CAYNUI010000223.1:1764-4153 GCA_964400185.1 uncultured Hyphomonas sp. | reverse complement strand
ATTCTGCTGCTGATCACGCGGGTTCAGCTCTCAGTGACGCAAAGCGGCGATGATGGTCTTGCTTTTGGCTCACAGGCGCAATTACCGCATTCGGGGGGCGCGACGTCTGGATTTTCGCCGAGCCTTCGGCTTTGGGACCTGCGTTTTCCGCGCAATATGTTCACCGGCAATCAGCGCACAGCCGCCGCGCCCGGCACCATTGCTGATCAGTCTGTTCGGTTTGACGCAGAGTATTCGATCGCGGCGGCGAACCTTGGCGGCTACGACCTCTCCCTCGGAACCTTCGATTTCCAGGTCGAGGTCGTTTATACCGTCTATGTGCCTTAGGATTTGAGGCCGAGCTTATCGACGAGGCCAACACGCATATCTTTGGCCGTGTAGATCTTCACATCATCCGCGAAGACGCGGCCATCGGCGATGCCGAGAATAAGCTTGCCGCGGCGCACGCGCTTCATGTCGATTTCATAGCGAACAAGTTTGGTGTCCGGTGTTATCTCGCCGGTGAAGCGAACATCACCAACGCCAAGCGCACGACCTTTGCCATAAGACCCAGACCAACCGAGCCAATAGCCGACCGCTTGCCACATCGCGTCGAGGCCCAAGCATCCGGGCATAACCGGGTCGCCCGGGAAGTGGCATTCAAAGAACCAAAGGTCGGGATGGATATCGAACTCACCAATCACGTGGCCTTTTCCATACTCACCGCCATCTTCCGAAATCTCGGTGATGCGATCCATCATCAGCATAGGCGGGATCGGCAATTGCGCATTGCCAGGGCCAAACAATTCGCCAGCGCCAGACTTTAACAGGTCTTCTTTGCTGTAAGAGGATTGCGGGGTGTGAAACTCGTGCGGTCCCTTCATGGGTATGGCCTCGCTTTATTGTGCGCACCGGAGTGGCGCGAATGGGTGACCGGCCCCTTACAAGCTTGCTGACGCCCCGACAAGGTTAATCGCACTAGAGGCGTCCGGTCGCGGCCTCGGTGCCCCACAAGATTCGCTTTGGAACCCAGCCCGATTGGCGCTCGAGTTCGATTTCACACCAGCCGTCTTCACAGCCAATGAGCTCAGCGATCACGCCTTGTTTGAGGCGCGCTTTAGAGCGGGCGGCTTCGTGTGGCTCGCGCTTAAGTTCCACTTCTTTCGTCACCAATGCGGTGCGTTCGGCCGAGAGCATGCGGGCCTGCATCCAAACCTCATCGCCATCGGGGTCCCGCACGCGGCGCCAGCCATGGGTCTCACGCACGATCAGCATAGGCAGGCCTTCGCGCTCATAGCGCCAGAGAATGGGATGATCCAAGTTCGGGCCTTGGCGGCCATGCACCGCCGAATAGCGCAGCGATTCAAAACGCGGCACTGGCTTGCCTGAAAAGCGGCTAATCTTTATCGTTTCAGCCTGTTGGCGCGCTTCTCCATGAAGAGAGCTAAAGCCTGCCACAAGGGCGAGACAGAGCAAAAGACGAGCGAACAAAGCGATCATACGTGCTTTTTTACCCATTGAGGTGAATCGTCGGTAAAACAACAGATTGGCGAGCTGCTTCTGCTCTGCTAAGCGCGGTCGTGAAAGCGAGGAAGAATGTCAGATAAGCGCCTGAAAGTGGTTGTAACGCGCCGCCTGCCGGACGCGGTCGAGTTGCGCTTAAAGGAGCTATTTGACGCCGAGCTGAATGAGTCCGACGCCGCCTTTTCAGAGAAACAACTCATCGAAGCGGTCAAACACGCGGATGTCTTGGTTTCGACGGTGACGGATCCGGTTACGGGGAAAGTTCTCTCGCATGCCGGTGAGCAGCTGAAAATGATCGCGCAGTTTGGTGCGGGCGTGGACAATATTGACGTTCAAGCCGCCAATGAGCGCGGTGTGACGGTGACCAATACGCCTGGCGTCCTCACCGACGACACGGCCGATGTAACCATGGCGCTCATCTTGGCTGTGCCGCGGCGCCTACATGAAGGCATCGAACTGATGGAAGCCGGTAAGTTTGATGGTTGGGCTCCGACATGGATGATGGGCCGCCGTCTCGCTGGCAAGCGGCTCGGCATTATCGGCATGGGCCGCATTGGGCAGGCGGTTGCCCGCCGCGCCAAAGCCTTCGGCCTGCAGATCCATTATCACAATCGCAAAAAGGTCTCGCGGCCCGTCGAAGAAGAATTGGACGCGACCTATTGGGACAGCCTGGACCAGATGCTGGCGCGCATGGACATTGTCTCAGTCAATTGTCCGCACACGCCGGCCACGTTTCATTTGCTGAACGCTCGCCGTTTAGAGCTAATGAAGCCCGACGCGTTTATTGTGAACACAGCGCGCGGCGAAGTGATTGACGAAGCCGCGCTCGCAAAAGCGCTGAAGACCGGCAAACTCGCTGGCGCCGGGCTCGACGTGTTTGAGCGCG
>CAYNUI010000223.1:0-1664 GCA_964400185.1 uncultured Hyphomonas sp. | reverse complement strand
AAAGCGCTGAAGACCGGCAAACTCGCTGGCGCCGGGCTCGACGTGTTTGAGCGCGAGCCAGCGGTTAATCCAGACTTGGTCGGTTTGCCCAATGTTATCCTTCTCCCGCATATGGGATCGGCCACGGTCGAGGGCCGGGTCGAGATGGGCGAGAAGGTGATTATCAACATTAAGACCTTCGCCGATGGGCATCGCCCACCGGACCGGGTCATTTCAGCGATCTTGTAAAACGCGCCTTAATGCAGGCTGACCGCTTCTAGTTTGTAAGCTTCAGCAGCCGCTTCCGCCGCTGCGAGACCTTCAATAATGGCGAGCTTTTGCCCGTCGCCATTGGTCACAACCACTAGATTTTCGAGGTCATCCACCGCTTTCAGCGCATCCGCTGGCAGTTCGGCCAATTCCCGCTCATTGATTTCGCGGAAATACACAAACCGACTGAAATCAAGCGCATCGGTGTCCGGCTTAATCATGTCATTCATGGTCTACTCCTTCCGTAAGACAGGATCAGAACACACATTCCTTAACGAGCCCCATCATGGCAGCCCGGCCAACAAAGGCGTGTGTTATGAGTGAATCTAGGAAGCCACCATGTCGCCATCAAGGCGTCAGCGTTCACATTGAGTTGTATGTGCTCTGACGCCTTAGTTTTGAGCACTTATCGCTCAAGCTCTCCGAAAAAGCCGATCACTTTAACGATTTTCCCGGCATCATTGAGTTCGGTGACGTCAAAACCCGCCATAATCAGCTCACCTTTGAGGTGGATAGACCAGTGATAGCGGCAGTGATTGTTCTGAATATCCACCTCGCTCGCACGCGCATAATCCGCCCCTGGGATCTCGCCCTGGACTTGGTCCACCATCTTTAAGAACGCCTCGCGGCCCATAATATTATGATTGGGGTCGACGAAGTGAACATTGTGCTCCAGCGCCGCTTCGGTGAGCGCCCGTTTCTCCGCCGCATCCGTCGTGTTCCAGATCTGCATCATCTTGGTCAAACTATCCATGTAATCCGTCATTGCTCTTTTCCTTTATAAACCGACCGCCGGTTTGTTTACATTTTTTCGAAGCGCTGTAAAGGGGGCCTATGGCAACTCAGAAACAGAGATCTGACTCAACGCGGCAGAAATTGTTGGAGGCGTTTCGCGCCTCCTTTTTGGCGCGCGGCTATGAGGCGACGACGACGCAGCAAATCTTGGATGAGACCGGGCTCAGCAAGGGCGCGCTCTACCACCACTTTCGCAGCAAGCGTGAGATCATCGAGGCGCTCTATGCAGATGAGTCTCGTGCTGCGATTGACCGCGCAGTCGAACAGGTGGCAGCCGAGGGCTCGCCGCTGGCCCGGTTAAAGGCGTCTTATCTGGAATGGACCCGCACCGTTCGCGCCCCAGACATCGCGCGGATCTTGTTCGAGATCGGCCCGTCTGCTCTGGGCGAGACCAAATCAAAAGAGATCGAGGCCCGCGCCGCCAATCCGCCGATCAAACGGCTTTTGGCGCTCGCTATTAACGCCGGCGAAATTGCCCCGCCGGATGAGGATCTGTTGATTGATCTGCTAAACGCTCTGGTGGCGGAAGCGGCTTTGTATCAGTTGCACACGGGACGCGATCCACTGCCGACGCTGGAAGTGACGTTTTCAGCGGTGTTTGAGGGCATGCGGGGGTAGGA
>CAYNUI010000222.1:0-4159 GCA_964400185.1 uncultured Hyphomonas sp. | reverse complement strand
GTCACAAAGCCCATATGCGCCACAGATGAGTAGGCGATCAGCTTCTTCATATCGGTCTGACGCCAGGCAACGAGCGAAGCGTAGACAATCGCAATGACTGATAGGGTGAAGACGAAAGGCTGGAACAGGACGCTGGCATCCGGGAACATCGGCAAGCTGAACCGCAGCAAGCCATATCCGCCCATCTTCAGAAGCACAGCCGCCAGGATAACTGAGCCGGCCGTCGGCGCTTGCACGTGCGCGTCGGGAAGCCAGGTATGAACGGGCCACATAGGCAGCTTCACCGCGAAGGAGGCAAAGAAAGCGAGCCAGAGCCAGGTTTGTGCGCCTTCGGCGAACGCGTACTGTTCAAGCACGGTGACGTCTGATGTGCCTGCGGTGAGGTACATATAGACCACAGCTGCCAACATGAAGAGCGAGCCAAGCAGCGTGTAGAGGAAGAACTTGAAGCTCGCATAGATGCGGTCAACGCCGCCCCACACGCCGATAATAATGAACATCGGAATCAGGCCTGCTTCGAAGAAGACGTAGAAGAGGACCAAGTCGAGCGCCGCAAAGACGCCGATCATGAACGTTTCGAGCACCAAGAAAGCAACGATGTATTCGGTCAGGCGATGCTTGATCGAGCCGATGCTGGCAATCAATGCGATAGGCGTCAGCAAGGTCGTCAGCAGGATGAGCAATAACGACATGCCGTCGATGCCCATCTTGTACTTAATGCCCGCAAACCAATCGACTTCCTCAACCAGCTGATAGCCAGTGCCGGAGAGGTCGAAGCTGAGGAACATCACAATCGAAACGATGAAAGTCGCGACTGAGAACAGGAGACCGGCATACATGACGCGGTCGTCTTCGCTGCCATCCTGGCGGAATTGCGCACCTGTGAGCGCCTTGATCAATAGGATCAGGATCGCACCCGCCAGAGGCAGGAAAGTCACCGCAGAGAGAATTGGGAAATCCATTAGCCCGCGCCTCCGCTGCGCCAGAACAGTATTGCGCCAAAGACCAGCGCCGCCCCGATAATCACGAAGGCATAGTGATAGAGATAACCGGTATGCATGGCCGACAGCCGACGCGCGCTCCAGCGAACCAGAGACGAGACGCCGTCAGGTCCGAGACCATCAACGACTTTCTTATCGCCTTTCCAGAACGTGTTGCCGAGCCAAGCTGAGCCTTTGACCAAGGTCACATTATAGAGCTCGTCAAAGTACCACTTATTGTAGAACAGGCCGTGCAGCGGTCCGCCGCTTTCGGCAATGCGTTTGCCGACGCCGCGATTGAACAAGTAAGTGAATGTGGCGAGCACAAAGCCCGTAACCGTGACCGCCAACGGTGCCCAGAACACCCATTCCGGCACATTGTACTTGTCCTTCAGAACTGTGTTCTCTTTGGCTGTGTAGATCGCACCGTCCCAGAACGCTTTATAGTCGTGCCCGACAAAGGCGTCGTAGAAGTACCACCCGGCAAAGATCGCCCCAACGCTCAAGACTGCCAGCGGGATCAGCATTACGATAGGCGACTCGTGTGGGTCGCCATGGTGGTGATGATCATCATGGCCGTGATCGTCGTGACCGTGCGCTGCTTCGTGAGGGTCAACCTCGGCACGCGGGCCGTGGAAAGTCATGTAGACCAAACGCCAGGAGTAGAAGCTGGTGAGAAGGGCGGCAGCAATACCAAACCAGAAGGCGAGCTGCGCGAACGGCACGCCTTTCATGCCAGCGGCAAAGGCCGTCTCGATGATCGCGTCCTTAGAGAAGAAACCGGAGAAGCCCCAGACGTGTGGCATACCGAGGCCGATAATCGCGATCGTTCCGATCATCATCGCGCCATAAGTCAGCGGCATATACTTTGCGAAGCCGCCCATATTGCGCATGTCTTGCTCATGGTGTGCACCGTGAATGACGGAGCCCGCGCCGAGGAAGAGCAGCGCCTTAAAGAAGGCGTGCGTGAACAGGTGGAACATGGCCGCTTCATAAGCGCCAATGCCAGCTGCGAAGAACATGTAGCCGAGCTGCGAACAGGTCGAATAAGCGATGACGCGCTTAATGTCGTTCTGAGCCAAGCCAACCGTCGCCGCATAGAGCGCCGTCACGGCCCCGATCAGAGCAATCATTGAGGCTGCGAACGGCGCATACTCATAGATCGGCGAGACCAGGCAAACGAGATAGACGCCCGCGGTCACCATGGTCGCGGCGTGGATCAGAGCCGACACAGGGGTTGGACCTTCCATCGCGTCTGGTAGCCAGACATGCAGGAAGAACTGGGCTGATTTACCCATCGCGCCGATGAAGAGCAGGACGCCGATCAGCTCTAGCGCTGGAATATTCCAGCTGAGGAATGGCACGATGATATCGCGAACGTTGCCCGCTTCGGCGAGCGCCAGCGGCACCACTTCGGCATTCTCTTTTATCGCGGTCAGAACGGGCTTGAATTCAACCGATCCGAAGACCAGGAAGACCGCCATAATGCCGAGCGCGAGACCAAAATCGCCAACACGGTTGGTGACAAAAGCTTTGATCGCCGCATCGTTCGGCGCTTTGTTCTGATACCAAAAGCCGATGAGCAGATAAGACGCGAGGCCCACGCCTTCCCAGCCGAAGAAAAGCTGGATGAAATTGTCAGCAGTCACCAGCATCAGCATGGTGAAGGTAAAGAGTGAGAGATACGAGAAGAACCGCGCTTTGTGGGGGTCTTCTTCCATGTAGCCCCAGCTATAGAGGTGGACGAGGCCAGAGACGCTGGTGATTACGGCCATCATAACGATGGACATCGCATCGACACGGATGGCCCAGTCAGCCTTAAACTGACCGACTTCCATCCACGTCATCAGCTTGATGATGTGTTGTCCGACATACGACCCTGCATGGCCCGTATCAGCCGCGAGCGACGCGTGTTCGACATGGCCCGCACCGCCTGAGCCAGACGCGTAGATGAAGAGCTGATAGAGCGCCAAGATGCCGGCAAGCCCGACCGTACCGGTGGTGACGACCATGGCGCCGCGATCGCCGATAAAGCGCTGGAACAGTCCAGCAATCAGGGCGGCGAGGCCAGGCCCGAGAACAATGAACTGGATGAACTGATCAGATAGCATGCTTGCCCCCTACCCTTTCATCAGGTCGACACTCTCGACCGCGATGTCTCCGCGATTGCGGAAGTAAACGACAAGGATGGCGAGCCCCACGGCTGCTTCTGCAGCTGCAACGGTCAACACCAGCATGGCGAATATCTGGCCTTCAATCGTGCCTGAAAAGACAGAGAACGCGACCAGGTTGATGTTCACCGATAGCAGGATCAATTCAATCGCCATCAGGATCACAATAATATTCTTACGGTTCACGAAGATCCCGACCACGCCAATCGTGAACAGGATCGCCGAGATGGTCAGGAAGTGGTTGATCGTCAAATCCATGGATTAGATCCCCTTTCCTGGTTCGACTGAGACTTTCTCAATCGCATCTTCGCGGCGGCGTGAGGTCTGCTTGGCAATGTTCTGGCGCTTGACGCCTGGACGCTCTCGAAGCGTCAGAACGATTGCGCCAATCATCGCCACGAGGAGGATCAGGCCCGCCATCTGGAACAGCAAGAAGTAGTCAGTGTACATGACCTGACCGATCGCTTCGGTGTTGGTGTCTGCACCGGGTGCGGCATCGAACGTGGTGTTCGGCGCACCGCCGCGGGCAAAGCTTGCCAGCGCGATTTCAGCGATGAAAGCGAGGCCGATCAATCCGGCGAAAGGCCAATAGCGCAGCGTACCTTGTTTCAGCTCAACAAAGTCGACATCGAGCATCATCACGACGAACAAGAAGAGCACCGCGACCGCGCCGACATAGACGACGACCAAAAGCATGGCGAGGAATTCCGCGCCGATCAAAACGAATAGGCCCGCCGACGTAAAGAAGGTCAGGATCAGCCAGAGGACCGAGTGTACCGGGTTCTTGGCCATGATCACGGCCAAGGCGGACACGGTCACAATGGCCGCGAAAATATAGAAGGCGATCAGTTCCACTGCTTAAGCCCCAATTCCCTTCCGGCGGTTGCCCGCCACCTCAATCAAGGGCGCTACCGGTACGGCGCGTCCAGTTCCAAATTCTTTGCGATGAGCCGCTCCCAGCGATCCCCATTCGCCAGAAGTTTCTCTTTGTCATAGTAAAGCTCTTCG
>CAYNUI010000221.1:0-4181 GCA_964400185.1 uncultured Hyphomonas sp. | reverse complement strand
GCTGCACCAAACATTAATTTCTTCATAGTCGATTCCCCAATTAGGCGGTTTCCCATTAGACTTATCTCATAAAGCTGTCGAGGCGTATTTAATGATTATCGATAAAGGCGACAAGATGGCGCTGGTGGCTAGAAATGGCCAAAAAGTGCAAGTGCGCCTGGAGGTCAATCCGAAGGCCCGTCGCCTGATCTTGCGCTTGGATGAGCGTAATCGAGAGGCCGTCGCGGTCGCGCCGAGCAAGCGAAAGATTGGCGAAGCGGCGGCGTTCGCGAAAGACCGTGTTGACTGGATTGCTGAGCATTTACAAAAGCTTCCGGAAAATGTCTCACTCAGCGACGGTGCCGAGATCATGCTTCGGGGCTCCCCCTGTTTGATCAGTTTGGAGGGTACGGGGCGGCTCCCAAAACTTGAAGCCGGACCTCCGCAAATTTTGCGCGTCCCCGGCGATCCAGAAACGGTTGGAAAGCGTGCAGAGCGCTTTTTGAAAAAGATCGCGAAAGAAGATTTGAGCGCTGCAGTGATTCGTTATTGTGGGGTTTTAGGCGTCGAAGCGCGCCGTGTGACGGTCAAAGATACGCGCTCGCGCTGGGGCTCGTGCACCTCGGATGGACGGCTCGCCTTCTCTTGGCGATTGATTATGGCGCCGCCAGAGGTCCTAGAATATGTCGCGGCGCATGAGTGCGCGCATTTGCTGGAAATGAATCACAGCCCGGCCTTTTGGGCGCATGTCGCAACGTGCCGACCGACTTGGAAGTCCGAACGGGCATGGCTCCGCGCGCATGGCCGCGACCTTCATGCTGTGCAGGCGGTTTAAGCTGGGGCGAGTTCTGGCGAAGTCTCAGAGTCTTTCAGCTCAGGGGCAAAGCTGATCAAGACGGCGCCCTCTTCCCCTCGCGGTTCTCTATTTGGGCCAATCAGTGTCAGCGTCCCATCCGGCCGAATTTCGGCGACGATATCAGCGTCCGGGCGGTCTTTGCGGAATTGTGCGAGTGAGTATTTGTCCGTCAGGCGCGTGCGCGCGAATTCCCAGCCGCGATATTGGTCTCGGATCAGGCTATCATAAGTCCGTCCGCGCCGGATCAAGGTGCGTCCGCGCGCGTTTGAACTTAGCCCGCGATCATCGGTTTCTTCGTCATCATTGATCGACAATTGCCAAACCATATGGCGGCCGACTTCGGGTGCAAAATGGCTTGCGACCAGGGCATTGTAAGAATCATTGGTGGACAAAGCGATGACCGTGGAGAAGCGCGCGTGATCCAGCTTGATCTCCGCATCCTCTGAGAGCACCTCGCCCATAAAAATGTCTAAGCCCGCATCGCGCGACGATTTCAGACGGCGATAATTGCTGTCCGCAACAATGACCTCGACGCTGCTTTGCTCCAGCGCGCGAGCAAATTCCACGCTCCAGGCATTGGCGCCAACGATCAGCACGCCCGGTTTTTCCTTGCTGGCGAGCCCGAGCGCGCGGGAGAGCGGCCCGATCGTAAAGCCGTGCATGACAACCGTCGTGAACACCATCGCAAAGGCGAGCGGCGTGATCTGATCGGCGCCGGAGAAGAAGAAACGGCCCTCGCGTGACAGATCAACAAGCAAAGACCCAAACAGGCCCGACACGGCGACCGCCACGATCCCGCGCGGAGCGATCCAGCCGAGCAGGATGGCCTCTTTGCGGGTGAGGGTTCCGTAAGTCGCGATCCATACTGAAAGCGGGCGCACGACGAACAGCATGCAGAGCAAGAAGGCGAGCGTGTTCCAATTAATCGCCCGGCTAATGATTTGCGGCGTCAAATCCGCGGTCAGCATGACGAATACGCCCGAGACCAGCAGAATAGCGATGTCTTCTTTGAACTTTTGCAGCTCGGTCAGACCCGCGAGTTTCGAATTGCCAAGCGTCATTCCATATGCGGTCACGGCGACCAGGCCGATCTCTTTTTGGAACATTTCGGCCAGCGTGTAGCAGAGGATGATCGAGGCGAGGATGAGCGGCGCTTTGAGATATTCCGGCGTCCATCCTTCCCGGAAAGCTTTCGCCATCGCCCAACCAAACAGGACACCTAAAACGATGCCATAACAGGCGGCCATGATGATCCACAGACCGGCGCCGAACAGGCTCTGGCCTTGCGAGGCAACACGAATGAACTCGAATGCAGCAACCGCAAACAGTGCGCCAATCGGGTCATTGACGATGCCTTCCCATTTTAGGAATTGCGCCGGGCGTCCGCCAAGCTTTGATTGGCGCAGGAGCGGCATAATCACCGTTGGTCCCGTGACCACCATCACGCCAGCGAACACAACCGCGCTCGCCCAATCTAAGCCTGCCGCATAATACGCCGCGATCGTGCCGAGGACCCAGGCAAGCGGCCCGCCGATAAAGATCATGCGTCGCACAGCTGCGCCCGCCTCGCGCAGATTTTCGAACTTTAGAACGAGGCCGCCTTCAAACAGGATGACCGCAACAGCGAGCGAGACGATGGGTCTAAAGACATCGCCAAAGGTGGAAGAGGGACTGAGGAGCGGGTCACCGAACAAGACCGACCAAAGCGGACCAACCGCCAGGCCTGATAAGGACATCAAGACAATGGCTGGAGCCTGAAGTCGCCAGGCGAGCCATTGCGCGCCCAATCCGAGCGCCCCGATCAGGGCACATGCGAATATGACGTCGCTACTTGCGGCGCCGGCCAGAAGAAGACCAATTTCCATATATCAGCCCCGCAATGGCCCGATCAGGCCATGACCTCCTCTTCGGTTCGCGAAATATCGAACCCGATTTCCCTCGTGCCATATTCGCCTGCTTCATAGCGTTCAATCTGCGCTTGGAACCAATCTAGGACATGCTCATAGATATGGTCGTAGAACGGTTCGGGATCGTTGTCCTTTAGAGGGATTGAGAGGCGATACTCCTCACCGCCAACAATCCGAGCGATGAAATCGTCGCCAATCTTTTGGCATTCCATCGTCACGCGCATCCAGTCTGTGCCGGTGGAGACTCGAACGGCGAGGCCAAACAAGATGGCGCCGAGCGGGCGGAACCCTTCAGGCGGGACGGAAAACGCTTCATCGCCATAGTCTTTGGCCTCGAACGGGCCAGCAGGCGGAACGAGGCGAACGCAAACGTCGCCCTTCATGCCAATATGCGCGCACAGCCCGGCGCGAAGCTCTTCAGCGAGTTTGCGCACGCGCGAATAATTTTCAGCGGCCAATTTTTGATAATGGGCGACTGTAGAGACGAGTTCTTCAAATCGAGACAAGCTCACTCTCCCCGTTGAACTTTCACGAGGAAACTAAAGCGGGCTGCGCGTGATGGCTAGTCTCTAGGTGGCTTTCGCCTGAACTTACTTTTGCAGACGCTGTTTCACCAGGTTCAGCCAGTAAAGCTGCGTGCCGCAATAGGCGAGAACAATGCCGAAATTCGCCGCTACGAGGGTCGACATTTGCTCGTGGCGCATCGGCACAAGGATCAGCTCAACGAATACAGCGAAGCCAAGCGTGATAATAGCCGCGGGGCCACGTCGCCGGATGCCGACGGCAAGTGTCGTCCAAACCGTTAGGGCCGCAAAGGATAGAATTCGGAAGAAATGGTCTTGATGCGGCAGGAACGGCGCTTCGCTCGGAGAATAGGCGGCCGCCTTGAGCGCGACCAGGATCGCGATAATGCCGCAAAGACCCATAGCCAACTGTCCCGGTAGGCCTTGAACCCAATAGTTCCGGTTGACCATCAATTCGTTCGTTTTCGCCAATTCACTCATTCTAAGTCCCACCAGCTCATTCGTTTTGTTTGCAGGGAGTATGACCGCGCCTCTTTGCGATCCGTTTAATTGGAAAACGCAAATTTTGGCGGGTCTGAGCGAAAGATGGTTAAGACTTTAAGCCGCTTGCCGCGTGCTGCTGAGTCGGATGATTTTGAGAGATTCATCGATCTCGATCATCTCGGGCCGCAAGTGGATGGGCAGGCTGGCGCGGGCCATTTCAATCGCGGTTCGCGGCGCAATGTCTTGCGTATAGGACGTGATGATCCGGGCGATGGTGTCGAGATAGATGGCTTCTTCTTCGACAATTTGCCCAAACCGATTGGCGATCGGACCGACCAGGCCATAAGCGAGGAAGACCCCCAAAAACGTGCCAAGAAGCGCGGCAGCGATCATTTCCCCCAGGACGGCTGTAGATTGATCAATCATCGCCAT
>CAYNUI010000220.1:0-4217 GCA_964400185.1 uncultured Hyphomonas sp. | reverse complement strand
GACATTGAGCTTGGCGGCAAGCAGATCAAAAAAGGCGATAAAGTCGTGATGTGGTACATTTCCGGCAATCGCGACGAAACCGTAATCGAAGAACCGGATCGCTTCTGGATCGATCGCCCGAATGCGCGTCGTCACCTCTCCTTCGGGTTTGGTGTGCATCGCTGCATGGGCAATCGCGTCGGAGAGATGCAGCTGCGAATCCTCTGGGAAGAGATCCTCAACCGATTCGATCGCGTTGAACTGGTCGGCAAACCCGAGCGGATCTTGTCCAATTTCGTTATGGGATACAGCAACGTACCGGTGATCCTTCACGCAAAAGCGTAATGAAAACCAGAGATCGAATCTTAAAAACGGCGCGCGAGCAATTTAACGCGCGTCGCTTTGGCAATGTCACAACGGCCGACCTCGCTGCGGAGTGTGGGATCGCTGAAGGCAATCTTTGGTACCATTTCAAAAACAAGCGCGCGCTCCTAGAAGCCCTCGCAGATCAATTCATGGAGGAAGCTGAAGACCGTTTGGCCATGCTGCCGAGTGATGAAGGGCAAATTCTTGAAGACTATGCCGACATGCTCTCGGTCTTGGTCGCAGAAATCCGGCGATACCGTTTTCTCTATCGCGATCAGGCAGATTATGGCGAGCACACGGACCGGTTGCTCCAACGGCTACCGGGGATCTATCGCGACACGCTCGACCAGTTTCGCACCTTCTTGCACGGCATGATCAAAGCCGGTCACTTGGACTTACCGCGGGACAGACTCGAGGCGCTATCGACCAATATGGTGATTATCCTGCGTTACCATTTGGAGTTTTTGCGCGAGAGCGGCGCCGACAGCGACATCGGCTCCGGCGCGGTGCGAAGCGCGGTACATCAACACCTCACCCTGTTCGAGGACGCCTTAACTCCCGAAGCGCGAGATGCATTGCAGCGGGCCTTTCTGAAGAAGATCGAAACCGTCTAATCGCGACCATCCGCGCGAGATACCACCTTTCGCTTTAGCCCGATCCGTCTAAACATGACGGCATTGATTGCCGCCAGTGAGGACGCAGCCATGGGTCATGAAGGCCAAGAAGTTCTGATCAAAGACATGCTGGTCTTTCTGATTGCGGCAGGCTTGGTCGTGCCCTTTTTGCGTGCCTTGAAGCTCCCCGCCGTCGTAGGCTTCATTCTAGCGGGGATCGCCCTCGGTCCGAGCGGCTTTAGCGCGTTTAGTGATCAAGTCCCGCTCTTGGAATATTTGACCATTTCGGACCCGAAGGCTGCAGCGCCATTTGCCGAACTCGGCGTGCTCTTTTTGCTCTTCTTATTGGGTCTGGAGCTCTCGTTCGAAAAACTCTGGGCGCTCAAACGCACTGTGTTTGGGGCAGGCACGATGCAAGCGCTCCTGAGCGCGCTCTGCATAGCCTATGTCGCTTATCTGCTTGGTCAGCCCCCAGCGGCTGCTGCGATTATTGGCCTCGCTTTGGCGCTTTCTTCGACGGCCATCGTCATGCAAGGATTGATTGAGAAAAAGCGCGCGGCGAGCCCGGTGGGGCGCACGGCACTAGGGGTCTTGCTGTTTCAAGACATCCTCGTCGCGCCCATCCTGATCTTTGTCGGGTTCACGGCGAACCAAGGTGGATCAGGACTTCTCGCTGTGTTTGGTCAGGCCGTGGTGAACGGCTTTCTTGCCTTGTTGATCATTTTTGTGATCGGTCGCTTCTTATTGCGACACTTATTCAGAATGGCCGCGCAGGCTGGCGGACGCGACTTCTTGATGGCGATCACATTGCTCACGGTGGTTGGCGCATCGGTGATCACTGCCAATGCAGGGCTCTCACTGGCGCTCGGGGCGTTCTTAGCAGGCCTTCTCTTGGGCGAAACCGAGTTCAAGCATCAAACCGAAATCGATCTAGAACCGTTTAAAGGCCTCCTCCTCGGCTTGTTCTTCCTGACCGTCGGGCTAGCGTTGGATTTGACCGTCGTCATCGAAAATTGGCCCACCGTGTTCGGCGGTCTCGTCCTCCTCCTCTTGATCAAAGCGATTATCGCCTTGGTCGCCGTGCGCATCTTCTCTGGCAATTGGGCCGTTTCGGTGGAATCTGCCTCGCTCCTCGCCCCAGCTGGAGAGTTTGGTTTTGTCATTCTCAGCGCAGGGTTGGCAGCCGGGACCTTGCTGAATGAGACGGTGACTGTCCTGACCGCAATCGTGGCGCTCTCAATGCTGTTGATCTCATTGAGTTGGCGGGCGGGGTCGTGGCTTGCTGGCAAATTGGCAGATGAATCCAAAGGCCAAGGTCTCACCGGCGACTTTAGCGATGCAGAAGGCCATGTGATCGTCGCGGGGTTCGGACGCGTTGGCCGCGCCGTCGCACACATTCTCAATCGCGAACAAACCGAAATCGTTGGACTCGAAACCAACCCCAGAACCGTCGCCAAACAGCGCCAAGAAGGCTGGCGGGTCTATTTCGGTGATGGCGGGCGAGAAGAGGTCTTGCACAAAGCTGGCTTAGCGCACGCGGGCATGGTGGTCGTGACCCTCGACGATGCCAGAAGCGCAGAGACTATGGTCAAAACCGCCCGCCGTGGGCGTCCTGACGTCCCGATCCTTGCTCGCGCGCGGGACGCTGACCATGCTCGTACGCTTTATTCAGCAGGGGCGACTTATGTCATCCCCGATGCGATTGAAGCGGGCCTGCAAATGTCGGCGCGGGCGCTCGAAGAGCTGGGCTATGAGACGGAAACGGTTCGGTCTCTGATCGCCTCAGAACGGGATACGGAGTATTTGATGGCGAATGAAACCAAACCCGAAGACGAAGACTAAAACGGCATTTTGAAGCCGGGCAACATGCCACCAAATCCGGCCGTGGCCTCTTTCATGGCTTTTTCCATGGCAAGATCGAGATTCTTGCGCGCTTCGCGATGCGCAGCTTTGACCAAATCTTCGATGATTTCGGCTTCGTCCGACATGAGCGAGGGATCGATCTTGATCGAAACCAGTTCGCCTTTGCCTTTCAGCGTTACAGCGACCAGGCCGGCACCCGCGATGCCTTCAGCTTCAGTTTCCTCAATCTTGGCTTGCGCCTCCTGCATCTTGCTCTGCATTTCTTGAGCTTGTTGCATGATTTTGCTGAGGTCGGTCATGAGGTCTCCATCTAGCCTTTTGAGCTGCGTTTCAGAGGCACGACATTGTCGGTCAATGTCGATGGATCAAGAGGGGCACTGTGTTCGACATCGACAACTTCGGCGCCCGGTATGGCCGCGAGCGCGGCGGCGATGTCCGGATGCTCAGCCGCATCGGCCAAGAGTTCGGCGCGTTGACGCGTTTCGGTCTCTTTTTGGGTCTCAACCGAGGTTTCCGCCAAAAGGACGTCCCAATCCATGTCGGTTTCATATTCGAGAAAGTCCGTCAGCCGCCGCAATAGGTCTCGAGGCGCGCCCGGATCAACCGCGCAGACGAGGCGACCGGGTTTGAAATTCTCTGCGCGAATATATTTTCGAGCCTCGCCCCAAAGTCGTGCTTCTTTTCGCGTGTCGAGATGATCCAGCACGTCTCTGAAGCTCTGCAATTTTTGTTCGCTCGGCTGAACGAGCTGAACCACAGATTGCGCGCCGCCCGAGGGCGATGCGGACGCTGGCTCAGGCTTTCCCGCGGGGCTCGAGGCCCCTCCCCCGTTTAGCATCCGAGCCGCTTCTTCAGGGCTCGGCAAACGCGCCGCAGCCACCAAGCGCAGCACCACCATTCGCAACGCAGTATCGGCTTCAGGCGCTGTCTGAGTATCGCGATAGCCAGACAGCAGGATCTGCCAATTGCGTTGGGCTTGTGCCGGCGTCAGGGCAGCGGCGATCTCATGTGTGCGCCGTGTCCAATCAGCAGGTCCGGGCAGCTGATAATTGTTGCCTGCTGCCTGCACAGTCGCAATGTCGGCGGCGATCTCGAGCATATCTTTTAAGATCACGAGCGGATCAGCGCCCGCCAAGACTTGTTCGGCGACCTCCTCAACGGCGCGCTGAGCCTCGCCCTGGATAGCGAATTCGAAAGCATCAAGCAGACGCAGTCGGTCTCCAAGACCCAACATGTCCCGTACGCGCTCGCCGGTAACTTCGTCGCCGTCTAACGCTTGCACAATGGCTTGATCGAGAATGGAAAGACCATCGCGAACCGACCCTTCCGCCGCTCGCGCGATCAGAGCGAGGCCTTCTTCGGAAACGTTGGCGTCTTCTTTCTTGGCGATTTTCG
>CAYNUI010000219.1:0-4289 GCA_964400185.1 uncultured Hyphomonas sp. | reverse complement strand
GAAATTGCGATTGGTGATCCCAAAAAGCGGACTGCACGGAATTTGGCCACTTAACTCACTCGCTGAGATTGCAATTTCTGGTATCGCGCACGAAATTTGAGCAGATTGCCCAATTCGCGCCCGTTCTGGCGTCGTAGGGGGTATTGGATATACCTTTTACCGGGCAGCCAGTGGGGCGTAGCCGAGGTGCATCCCGGCATCCACGAGCAGCGTCTCGCCTGTGACATGGCGGGAGGCGTCGGTCAGGAAGAACAGGGCTGAGGCGGCGATATCATCGGGTCCGCTCGCAACATTCAGCGGCACAGACTTGGCCACGCCTTCTTCCAGGCGCGCATAACTGTCTGCATCCATTTCGTCCTTGAACCAGCGCGTGCCGATAAAGCCTGGACAGACAGCATTCACACGAATGGCCGGGGCGAGGGCCCGCGCCAGGGACAGGGTCATCGTGTTGAGCGCGCCCTTGGTGGCGGCGTACGCGACCGATGACCCGATACCGGTCACACCGGCAATGGAGGAAACATTGAGGACAGCGCTCGCACGGCCCGTGGTCTCGTAGGCTTTGACCAGAAGGTCCTTGCACGCCTGCATGATCAGGAACGGCCCGGCCACGTTCACAGCGTAAGTGTCGAGGAAATCCTGCCGCGTCAGCGCCTTCAGGTCGCTATGATCGCGCGCGTGGCGGGTGATGCCGGCATTATTGGCGAGGATATCCAGATGCCCCCAGCGCCCGGCGGCTTCGGCCAGCTTGGCGCATCCTTCATCGGTGGAGACATCGGCTGCAACGAGCTGTGTCTGCGCGCCATGCTCATTGCAGATGGCAACGGTTTCCTCGGCGTCCTGAATGGAGCGCGTGCAATTGACGATAATGTCTGCACCGCGTTCTGCCAGCATGACGGCGATCGAGCGGCCCAGTCCGGTGGCGGATCCGGTCACCAGCGCCTTGCGGCCTTCAAGATCTCTCATATTGTTTTCTCCCAGCTTAGTCGGCTGAGAGCAGCAGCACTGCGAAATAGTGCCTTTCATCCAGCCATTGTTTGTTCAGGTTCCAGCCCGTTTGTTCGAACAGGGGCGTCAGGCTGTCAATTGAGAACTTGCGCGAGTTTTCGGTGTGGATGGATTCACCTGGTTCGAAGTGGATGGTTTTTCCACCGATCTGCACGCACTGCGCGCGCTGGCTGACAAGGTGCATCTCAATTCGCGATGCGGTGTCATTCCAGATCGCCCGGTGAGCAAATGCCGACAGGTCGAAGTCTGCCCCGAGTTCGCGATTGATGCGGGCGAGCAGGTTGAGGTTGAAGCGGGCCGTCACTCCGGCAGCATCATCATAGGCCGGTACCAGGATGTCAGCGTCCTTGCGCAAATCGACGCCGATCACGAACTGGCTTCCATCGCCAAGCAAGTCGCGCGCAGACGACATGAAGCGGAGGATGTCCTCATCGCTGAGATTGCCAATCGTCGAGCCCGGGAAAAACCCGACCGGCCGACCCTTGCTTTCGTTCGGTAGACCAAAGCGGATCATGAAATCGCCGACGACCGGATGGACCGGCAAGTCCGGATAGTCGGTCCGCAGGGTCTGTGCCGTGTGCAGCAGGAATTCTTCCGAGACATCAATCGGGACATAGCCGGTCGGCGATGGCAAAGCCTCGAGGAGGATGCGGGTCTTGGTCGACGCGCCAGCGCCATATTCAACCAGCAGGACATGTTCACCCAGCGCGGCGGCAATCTCGCCAGCGTGTGCGTTCAGGATCGCGATCTCGGTCCGGGTTGGGTAATATTCCGGCAGGGTGGTGATCTGCTCGAACAGATCCGATCCGGCTGCATCGTAGAAATACTGGCAGGGCAGCGTTTTCCGGGCTTCGGAAAGGCCTTTCAGCACGTCGCGCAAAAAGACGGCGCGGGCGTCCGTCGCCGCGGTTTCAAATACGTCATCCATCAATCAATATCCCTCACTCAGCGATATCCCTGGCGAGACGCAGCCCGCTAAACTGCCAGCGCTTGTCGGGGTGAAAGAAGTTCCGATACGTCGCCCTGATGTGCTGGTCCGGTGTTGCGCAGGATCCACCGCGCAGGACCATCTGCCCGCTCATGAACTTGCCATTATATTCGCCGACGGCGCCATCAGCGACGGAAAAGCCCGGATACGGCGTGAACGGGCTGGCGGTCCATTCCCAGACGTCACCGAAATAGTAGCGCTCATCCGCATCGGTCTGGACTTGCGGTTGGAAATAGCCTGACCCGGCAAACGTTCCTTCAAGGTCGCCACCGCGCGCCGCAAATTCCCATTCCTGCTCGGTTGGCAGGCGTGCGCCTGCCCATGTCGCGTAGGCATCGGCTTCATAATAGCTGATATGGGTGACCGGCGCTTCCAGATTGAGCCGCTGGGGTCCTGACAGGGTCATGGTGTGCCAGTTGCCGTCCTGCTGAAACCAATAGAGCGGCGCTTGCCAGCCTTCGGCTTGCGCCGCGGCGAACCCGTCCGAGAGCCAGACGGCCGCGTTGCGATATCCGCCCTCATCGACGAAGGCGAGCCAGTCTCGATTGGTGACGGCACGGCTCGCCAGTTCGAACGGTCGCAAAATGGCCTGATGTCTTGGTGTTTCGCAATCAAACGCGAAAGACTCTCCGCTGTGACCGATTTCGATCACGCCGCCCTCGAAGCGATCCCAGCTGAGGGGAGCGCACTCCAGGTTGGCCGTCTTCAGGTTGACGTCCGGTTTCAAAGCCGGGCGCAGCGGGTTTTGAGCAAACAGATGAAGGATATCCGTGAGCAGCAATTCCTGGTGCTGTTGCTCGTGAGCGAGGCCGAGTTCCAGCAACTTGCACTTGTCTGGATGGGCTTCGAACAATTGCAACATTTTGGCGTCGACATGCGCGCGATAGGCCAGAACCTGCTCAAGCGACGGGCGGGTCAGCAGGCCGCGCATCGGCCGGGCGTGACGCTCCCCAACGGCTTCATAATAGGAATTGAACAAGTAGCTGAACTTGTCATGAAACCGGACCGCATCGCCAAATACCGGCGCGAGCATGAACTCTTCGAAAAACCAGCTCGTATGGGCCAGGTGCCATTTGGCCGGGCTTGCGTCTTCCATGGACTGCGCCGTGGCATCTGCATCGCTCAGCGACGCGGCCAGCGCTTCTGTCTGTTGTCTCACGGTCTGGAAGCGCAAGGCAAAGTCTTGTCGGGAAATCGGCTCTCGCCTTGGATGTGCCATGGCATCCTTGTCTCGCCCATTGCGTGTGAGGTCAACCGGACGTCCTGACAGTTTTGGTCAGCAGTCAGGTCCCCAGGCGATAGTCTGCCTGAGCAACATACCGGCTTTGGCGTTTGTGTCCCGTGAAGCTTTCATAAAGATGGAACGCGTCCACGAGAAAGCCGTCAGAATTGAGAATCTGGAAGTCTTCACTCCAGGCGCGGGCGGCTTCTACCGGCGTCTGATTACAATAGGCAAGGGTGATATGCGGCAGGAAAGGATCCTGTCCGAGCTTCAGATCAAATTTTCGTGCGATCTTGCGGCACTGCGCTGCGAGCGCGGTTAGCGCCTCATTCTCGGCAATGCGCGCGTAGAGCGCGCGCGGTTCTCGCCGACCAAACCAGCCAACGCCGTTTAGCTTCAGTTCCAGAGCGGGGCTGTCTATGTTTTCCAACTCATCCGCGATGGCGTGCGCGGTTTCGCCATCGACCTTCCCATAGAAACACAACGTGATGTGATAGTGTTCGCGACGTCGCCACCGCGCGCCGTGTATCTCCACCGAAAGTGGATCCAGGCGGTCCGAGATATGATCTGGAACAGGAAGAGCGGCAAACAGACGATGCATGGCATTTCGTGGCTGGAGGTCTAAACCAAAAAGCCCGACCAGCGGCCGGGCTTTTCAAATCCTATAGGATAAATTCGCTTAACCTGCGAGGTCCCCAAGCTTACCAAAATGCTCTGCGAGCAGGTAGTAGAAGGTGACGCGAGACTTGTTGCCGCCTTCCGGCGCCAGTTTTTCACAGATAGCACCGATGGCTGCATCGAGTTCGTCATTGGTCTGGGCGAGCGAAAGCTTGCCGCGGCACCATTTTTCACGAACCCGCTGAAGTTCGGTATCGTCTGAGCAAGAAACCAACGAGCTGTCGCGATTGCGCAGCGCGATTCCGAGATGTCCCACAATTTTCTCTGCAGCGGCCTGATTGTAGCCGTTTGCGTATTTCTTGATATTGTCTTCGTACTTTGAGGCGTCAGCCATCTTTGTTCCCCTTTACTATGCTGCGATCTGTTGTGATCGGTGCAGCCGCGCCAAATCTGCCC
>CAYNUI010000218.1:0-4311 GCA_964400185.1 uncultured Hyphomonas sp. | reverse complement strand
GCGATGAAGATGGTCTTGCCGCGATTGATCACCATGGACATGCCGATCACGTCAGCGTCCGGCAGCGGATCAAGCGAGAGGAGTACGTCTGTCAGACAGACATCATAGTTCCGTGTCACGCCGGTCACCATGCCGTCTGCATCGCCATGGGCCAACATGCAGCACCCGAAGACGTTGCGATCTTGATTGACCAAGCGCTGCGCGTCGCGCTTCAGATAACCGCGCCGCTGCAGGCGGGCATACAGATAGTCTGTGTAATCAGCATTACGGTCTGACAGGCGCGCATTGACGATTTCCAGCGCGCCATCGGGAACACCCATTTGCTTCATGGTCCGCGCAACTTGGGCTTCGCGTCCAATCAGGATCGGATGTCCAAGACCTTGTTGTTTGAACGTCCAAGCGGCGCGAACGACTTGCGGCTCTTCGCCTTCCGCGAACACGATGCGCTTCTGGTCGCGGCGCACAGCCGACTGAACACCTTGCAAGAAGGACGCGGTTGGGTCGAGGCGGCGGGCCAAGGAATGGCGATACTCTTCCATGTCCTCAATCGGTTTACGCGCGACACCCGTATCCATGGCAGCTTGCGCCACGAAAGGCGGAATGAAGCTGATCAAGCGCGGATCGAACGGTGTCGGGATAATATAGTCCTTGCCGAATTGCGGGCGCGCGCCGTGATAGGCGGCGGCCACTTCATCCGGCACGTCTTCGCGGGCGAGCTCAGCGAGCGCGCGTGCCGCTGCGACTTTCATTTCCTCATTAATCGACCGGGCGCGCACGTCCAATGCACCGCGGAAGATGTAAGGAAAGCCCAGCACATTATTGACCTGGTTTGGATAGTCTGAGCGACCGGTCGCGATGATCGCGTCGCCGCGCACGGCTTTGATCTCTTCCGGCGTAATCTCCGGATCCGGGTTCGCCATGGCGAAGATGATTGGGTTCTTGGCCATGGATTTGACCATGTCTTGGTCCACCGCCCCTTTGACCGACAGGCCTAGGAAACAATCAGCGCCGTCCATCGCTTCGGCCAGCGTGCGCTTGTCCGTCTTGACCGTGAAGGCGGACTTGAACTGATCCATCTTCTCGGTGCGGCCTTCATAGAGCACGCCGCGACTGTCACACATAAGGATGTTTTCAGCTTTCACGCCGAGATGACGGATAAGCCCCGCCACGGACAGGCCCGCCGCCCCGGCGCCGGAGACCGCAACCTTTAGGTCTTCAAGCTTGCGCCCGGTAATCGCGCAGGCATTGATGATGCCGGCGGCGGCGATGATCGCCGTGCCGTGCTGGTCATCATGGAAGACCGGAATGTCGAGCTCATCGCGCAGGCGCTGCTCGATGATAAAGGCTTCAGGTGAGGCGATATCCTCGAGATTGATGCCGCCCCAGGTCGCGCCGATATTGCGCACGACCGTGCAGAACTCATCGACGTCTTTGGTCTCAACTTCGACATCGAAACTATCAATGTCGGCAAAGCGTTTGAACAGGACGGACTTGCCTTCCATGACCGGTTTAGACGCCATGGCACCGAGATCACCGAGGCCAAGGATCGCCGTCCCGTTTGAGATCACCGCGACCATGTTGCCCTTGGCGGTGTAATCATAGGCGAGATCCGCGTCCTTGCCGATGGCTTCCACGGGCACCGCGACGCCTGGACTGTAAGCCAAAGACAGATCGCGCTGCGTCTGCATGGGCTTGGTCGGCATCATAGAGATTTTGCCCGGCGTGGGTTGGGCGTGGAAATCAAGCGCTTCTTGATCGGTGAAGCTTGGACGCTTGGAAGTCATAGGCGTAGCCTTTCAAGGCTGATGCAAAATTAAGTGCTGGGTCATAAGCCTGTCCGCAAGGGGGGACAACCCGTGCGCATTGCTTTATTCCAGTCCTGCTCTGAAGGATTCGCAAGAACGTGCCCGATACAGCCACGCCCGTAAAAAAGCCCAAAGCGCCGACCCCGTTCATCGCGCAATACCTTGCTATAAAGGCAAAGCACGCCGACGCGCTTTTGTTTTTTCGCATGGGCGACTTTTACGAATTGTTCTTTGAAGACGCTGTTCGGGCGGCTGAAATCCTCGACATCACATTAACAGCTAGAGGCGAATATGACGGCGCGCCGATCCCAATGGCGGGCGTGCCGTATCATGCGGCCGAGGGCTATTTAGCGCGTTTGATCAAGTCAGGTGAGCGGGTCGCCGTGTGCGAACAAACCGAAAGCCCTGCCGAAGCCAAAAAACGCGGCTCCAAAGCCATCGTCAATCGCGAGATTGTTCGCATTGTCACGCCCGGCACGATCACCGAAGACAGTCTATTGCCGCCGCGCCAAGGTCAGGCCCTGGTCGCCGTCGCCTTCGCTGCTGGCGGTGCGGAAGCCGCGCTTGCCACCTGCGATGTCTCTACCGGACAGTTTGAAGTCAGAGCGTTTGCGCCGGAACTGTTCGCCGAAACGCTCGGCGCGCTGCCGGTTACGGAATTGCTCCTCACCGAGAGCGATGCCGCCAAACCACTGGTCCTGACCGCGCAAGAGGCATTGCGGCTCCCACTCACCTATCGCCCGAATAGCGCGGCGAGCGCGAAATCGGGCGAGCGAATGCTCAAAGACGCCTTTAAGGTGAAAGCGCTGGATGCGTTCGGCGCGTTCTCAAAGGCAGAGCTGAACGCTTGCGGGGTGCTTCTCGATTATCTCTCCCTTACGCAAGCGGGCGCTGACATCCGGCTCGACCCACCGCGGCGCTCCGCCCAAGTGGCTGGCCTTTCAATCGATCCCGCGACCCGCGCGAGCCTTGAGATCGATACCGCCCTTGATGGCACCCGGCGCGGGACTTTGCTCGCCACGGTCGACCGCACGCTGACAGCATCAGGTGCCCGACTGCTTTCCGCGCGTTTGGCGCGGCCAGAGACAGATGCGGATGCGATTGCGGCTCGCTATGATGCGGTGGCCTTCTTCCTCGCCAATGACCATTTGCGGGAAACCTTGCGGGGCGCGATGAAAACAGCCCCAGATCTGGAGCGTGCGCGGGCGCGCATTCGATTGGGCCGGGGTGGCCCGAGAGATCTCGCGGCGATCGCGACGGCCCTGCGTGCGGGCGAGCGCGCTGTGGCAGAGATCGCGCGGGGGCCGGCAGCACCGCCACCATTGTTAGAAGCTGCCCTGCAATCGCTGACCCTGTCCAATGCACCGGAGCTTGCGAGCCTGGTCGATGATTTGAGCCGCGCCCTGCAAGACGAGCTACCAACCTTGGCCCGCGATGGGGGCTTCATTGCACCAGGCTGGGACCCAGCGCTCGACGAAGCTCAATCGCTCAAATCCGATAGCCGCCAAATCATCGCCGAGCTGCAAACCCGCTATGCCGAACAGACCTCGATTTCAGCGCTGAAGATCAAGTTCAATAATGTGCTCGGCTATTTCATTGATGTTCCGGCGCGCCATGCCGATCCGATGATGACGGCGCCGCTGGCTGAGACCTTCATCCATCGCCAGACACTTGCGTCGAATGTGCGCTTCTCGACCGCGGAACTCTCCGAACTCGCAGGCAAGATCTCGCGGGCCGATGATATTGCGAAAGGCCGCGAGCTTGCCATCTTTGAGGCGTTCTGTGAGCGGGTCGAAGGCCTGTCGCAGCCACTGAGCGCCGCAGCTCAAGCCTTAGCCGAGCTTGATGTCGCTGCCGGAAATGCCGAATGGGCAAGCGAGGTCAGCGCTGTGCGCCCGGTGCTCGCAGACACGCCAGTGTTTGAGGCCGATGGCTTGCGCCACCCCGTGGTCGAAGCGGCGCTGCGCAAACAAGGCGACGGCTTTACCGCGAACAACACCCATCTGGATGCGAGCGGCGAACAAGCCCCACGCTTGGCCTTGGTCACCGGACCCAACATGGCCGGTAAGTCGACCTATTTGCGCCAGGCCTGTCTCGCTGTCATTCTTGCCCAGGCTGGGCTGTACGTGCCCGCCCGCAGTCTGACACTTGGATTGGCCGATCGGGTCTTCTCACGTGTTGGCGCAAGCGATGACCTGTCACGCGGGCGTTCGACCTTTATGGTTGAGATGGTCGAGACCGCGGCCATCCTAACGCAAGCCACTTCGAACTCTTTCGTAATCTTGGATGAGGTTGGACGCGGCACGTCCACTTATGACGGCCTCGCCATCGCTTGGGCTGCGGTCGAGCATTTGCACAATACCAATAGGTGCCGGGCTTTGTTTGCCACCCATTATCATGAGCTAACCAATCTCGCTGACGATTTGACCGCCGCGACCAACCTCTCGCTGCGCGCCAAAGAGTGGAAAGATGAGCTGGTCTTCCTTCATGATGTGCAAGCCGGGCC
>CAYNUI010000217.1:0-4335 GCA_964400185.1 uncultured Hyphomonas sp. | reverse complement strand
CATCGCCAGCTTGTGAGTTGTGCGGGCCGCACGCCTGACTAAATTAGTGTCTATGTTCGCTCGACTCGTTCGTCTGCTTGTGTTCGCTGTTCTGATCGGTGCGCCCGCGCATGCCGAACCACGTGCAATGTCGCCGGTTGATTTTATCGAGATCCCACGTCTATCCGAACCCGCTTTATCGCCGGGTGGGCAATATCTCGCCTATTTACGGTCAGAGACTCTTTGGGCCGAGAACAAGATTGTTGACCGTCTCGAGATTATCCACGTCGCTTCAGGGGCGCGCGTGCCAGGCCCCGACTTCGGTGATGCGAACGTCGATGCCAGTCCAATTTGGTGGCACCCGGAGGGGCAGCGTTTCATTTACCTCAAAGCGGCCGGCGAATCCGAAAAGACCCAAGCTCATCTCTTTGATCTCACCTCTGGGGAAAGCACACGCCTCACCCAACATCGTGAAGCTGTGCTCGATGTGATCTGGCGTCCGGACGGCAGCGGATTCTTCTTTCTAGCGGCGGAGCAGCAACCGGAAGGCGACACGGAGCTTTTGTCGGATGGTTGGGTCATTCCGCCATTCGAATCCAACGCTGATCGCGAGCTTTGGTCCTTCGATCTCGCCACGCAAGAAGCAAAACCGGTTCTGTTCGGACGCTTCTCCATCCGTCAGGTTTCGCTGTCTCGCGATGGCAAATCGCTTCTCTATTCGCGCGTGCCCAATCACAAGCTGAATGAAGTCTATCGCGGCGAAATCATTGTGTATGACTTGGAAACCGAGGAAAGCATCCGACGCACGGGCAACCGCTTCGCCGAACATGCACCACGCCTCTCACCCGACGGGGTGAGCATCGCCTTTATTGCTTCGGTCAACGCGTCAGCGGAACCGTATTACGAGCCGAAAGTCTTCGTCGCGCGGCCTGACGCGCCGACTCAGCGATTGCTCAGCGACCTGCCCATGGAAGCTCTAGATATTGCGTGGGACGCGACCGGCGAAGGTCTCTACATTCTTGGCAATACAGGCCTAAGCGCTGACCTCTATCATTACCAACTCCAATCCAGAACGCTCACGGCCTTAACGGGCGGCGAACACAATATTCGATCCTGGACATATGATGCAGCGACCGACACGCATTTGGCGCAGATCGAAACCGCGAATGATCCGGGCGATTTCTATGTCATGCGAGATCGCGAACAGGGGTTCGAGCGGATCAGCGCGGTCTATGCCGACTGGCCAGATCGGTATGCCTTACCAAGACAAGAAAAATTCACTTGGCGCGGGCGACGCAATGCCCGCTTAGAGGGGCTGCTTGTCTATCCTTTGAACTATCAGTCCGACCAAACCTATCCGCTGGTCACCATTACGCATGGCGGGCCACGCACTTCGTCGCGCTTTGGCAGCTGGAACATATCGCGCTACCTGCCCGTGCTCGCGGCCCAGGGCTATATGGTCTTCCTGCCCAATCATCGTGGCGGCACCGGTTATGGCGATGATTTCGTGCGCGACATGTATGGCGCCTACTTTCGCAATGCCCATCATGACGTCATGGACGGCATCGACGCGCTGATCGATCGCGGGCTAGCGGATCCAGATCGCTTGGTCAAAATGGGCTGGAGCGCAGGTGGGCATATGGTCAATAAATTGATCACGCACACGGACCGCTTTGCCGCTGCCTCGTCCGGCGCGGGCGCCTCAGATTGGCGCAGCATGCAAGGCGAGACCGATATCCGTTATCACCGTCAGTTCGTGTTTGGGGGTGAGCCGTGGACCCGCCGGACACCGAACCGCCAGTATAATCGAGACTCGCCGCTCCAAGACGCATGGAAGGTCACCACGCCGACCCTCTTCTTTGTCGGCGAAAATGATGTTCGTGTGCCGCCCACACAGTCCATCCTGATGTATCGCGGGGTGCGCGCAACTGGGACGCCGACGATCTTGTTCCAAGCCGAGGATGAGCCTCACAATTTCCGCAAGCCGGCCAATCAATTGTTCAAAATCAATACTGAACTTGGCTGGTATGCGCGGTTCGCGTTGGGCGAAAGCTACACGTCAGTGCTACCCGATGAAGCCTATGTGGCCAAAGACGAAGCGGTCGCGGATGCAGAGCCACCCACGCCGACCACATCTACGTCCTCACCGTAGAGGCTCCTCGCGAATGTCGTAGGCATAGAATGGGTCTTGGCGGGATCGAATGACCGACGGCGCGATCTTTCCGGCCATCCAAATCGGGCCATAAGTCAGCGCGCGGCTGAGCGCGGTTGGGCGATGGAACAATTTGGCATTCGCCCGAGAGGCGGCTTGTACGCTCGCCGTACGGGGCAAGCGGACTTGGAAATACTCATTCAAAGCTGCCGGCAAATTCTTTGGCTGTTCGGCCGCGAGTTTCGCCAAAAGATACGCATCCTCAATCGCCATCACGGCGCCTTGAGCCTGAAACGGCAAGGTCGGATGGCAAGCATCGCCTAGCAGAACCACGCGCCCGTCGACCCACTGGCTAAGCGGTTGGCGATCGAACAAGGCCCAACGATAATGAGAGTCGGCCTTCTCGATCAGATTGGTCAGGATCGGGTGCCACGAGCCAAAAGCCTCCAGCACTTCTTCTTTGGTCGCTTGCTCAGTCCAGGACTCGGACGTCCAGACATCGCGCTCAATGATGCCGACAAAATTCGCGAGCGTGCCGCCACGCAACCGATAGGTCACAGCGTGACGACGTTTGCCGACCCAGACACAAGCGGTTGGCGGAGGCGCAAGATCTCCAAGCCTGTCCATCGGAACCACCGCGCGCCAGGCAATATTGCCGGTGAACTCAGGTTGCTCCGCGCCGACCATTTGATTGTGGATCACCGAGTGGATCCCATCGGCACCAACCAAGAGATCACCCGAAACCGTTTCGCCGGACTCCAAGTGCGCCGTCGCTTCGGTGTCCGAATGACTGTAAGCGGCGACTTCAGCGTTCAACCGAACAGAATTGGGCTGGCGCGCCATGAGCAGGTCTTTCAGCGCGCTCACCAAGTCCGCGCGGTGCAAGTGTAGATAAGGCGCGCCCCAGCGCTCGACGATTGCGCGTTGGGCCTCGATCTGAAAGATCCGCCGACCCGATCGACCAAACCGCATCTCTAGCGCTTCTGGAACAAATGCATTTTTGGAGACCTGGTCCTCAATGCCCATCGCGCGGAAAACTTTCATCCCATTCGGGCTGATTTGGATCCCTGCCCCGATATCACTCAGCTCAGGAGCGCGCTCGAGGACGTCAACTTGCCAGCCAAAATGGTGGAAAGCGAGCGCCGCAGTTAGCCCTCCAATTCCCCCACCAACGATAACGGCTTTAGGCATACACTGGCCCTTTCCTCCCGCCATTTTCCCACCAATCAGGCATATTAACCATAGCCAGGAAATAAGGAAAATCCCCATTAACTATAGTAATTTGTTGCAAATTCGAAATAAATTGCCAGACTAGTTTTAACGAAAGCCAGAATGGCTGGATTGGAGCTAGAATATCTCATGGGCAGAACCGCACCTATTGGCCCGCGTTTGCTTGCGCTTATTGGCGCCGTCGGCCTTTTCTCTTCTACCGCAATCGCAGATGTCACCGTCTATAGCGGCGGCAAATCTCGCGTCGTCGAAACCGGCACAGAGCGCCCTGTAAAAGTCATCGCCTGGGGCGAACCCCGCGAAACAGCGATTGAGCGCCGCGTCGAACGGTTTCAATTGGAACGCAAGATCCAAACCCTGATTGAAGCCCGCGATACCGAAGAAGAGCGGGCCGTCTCAGATGCCATGTTGCGCCTGATGGCCCGCGGCAATCCGAACACCCGGAAGCAGTATTCAAAATACTATCCGTATCACTATCGCTCTGCCGGCTTCTATCAGCAGATCAAGCGCGCGGTGCAAGAACAGCGCGCGGGCGTGCGCGTCTACCGCCAGAGCATTCTCGATGATGTGTCGAATGAAGATCTACAGCTCGTCGCCGAGGCGCTGAACGAGCTCAAGTAACGCCCCATGGGGCTTCGCCTGGGGGCTAAATGGAAAAGCGCGCCGATCGTCTGACCGGCGCGCTTTTTGTTTGGATGAAGGCTCGACGCTTAGTCGACAGCTTCGAACTGGTTCATGGTGTTGTGCGCACCGCCCGCTTTCAGAGCGCGCTCGCCGCCAACCATTTCCTTGAACGTGTCGCCAAGGTCAGAGCCAACTTCGTGCTGGTGCTTCACAGCAGAGACGCCGCGGCGGATCTCTTCGCGCTGTACGTTTTTAACGTAAGCCAGCATCTTCTCTTCACCGAAGTAGCCGTTAGACAGTTCGTCCATGCCCTTCGCGGTGAGGTGGAAGGTCGGCAGCGTGATCAGGTT
>CAYNUI010000216.1:0-4352 GCA_964400185.1 uncultured Hyphomonas sp. | reverse complement strand
AGAACAGGACATAAGTCGAGCGCTCAGCCGCTTCGGGAATGATCTTGGTCCAGGCGCGTTTAAAGGCTGGTCGGGCCATCACGCTGTGCTGAACCGCGAAGACGGCCAACAAGGCGAGGTTGATCAGAAGCGCTTGCCAGAACGGGGCTGTTGGCGCGGCATCAATGGAGTTTGGAATGTAGAAATTGCCTAAGAAGGCAACTGAGTAGACGAAAACGCCGAGGAAGATTGCGTAGCAAAGAATTCCATAGGCAAAGATCAAGGCGCGAGACATCGCGTCCTCCTATGTTGAAATCTGATGAGTGAACGGAGAGGGGCGCGCAAGGCGCCGCCTCTCCCAAAGGGATTAAGTGATCACCACAGCGGTGTAAGTCGCTGGGAAAATGATGGTTCCGAACACGACTGCCGCAAGCGACAGGAGCGTTAGGGCGTGGAAGACACGTTTCATTTCGCGGTCCTTTATTCTTATTATTATCGGGAGGAAGCGTCGGGCCGCTTCATGCGAAGGTCAGGCCGCTTTGTCGCCCGCCGCCATGGCGTGGACATCAGCGGCGCGAAGACAATTGCCGCCAATGGCCCAATCGCCTTCTGCGACTTCGTTGATACGAACCCAAGTGACGGGGCGCATGGTTTCGCCTTCGACTTGGACCATCGCCTCTGTGACGCGGCTGATCATGTCCTGCTTTTGAGCGGGGGTGAAAACGTCTTTGATGACATCAATTGTTACGAGTGGCATTTCAAAGCCTCCTTTAAGTGTTTGGGCAGATCGATCGTCCGTCTGCCGATGAGGGGCTTCTACGGGTGCGGCGGGGGCAAAGCTTTCAGGACTTGTCCAGAAGAGCTTTAGATTCGTCCAGAAACAGGTTTTTCGAAGAGATTTTCGATCTGAATGGACCGAAATTCTCGTTTCGGCTAAGCTCTCAGGTGGGAGAGGACGTTATGATTTTTCGGTTCGAGACATTCGAATTGGATCTCGACAAGCGCGAGCTTCGCGAAGATGGCGAAGTGCGCGCGAGTGAGCCGCAAGTCCTGCGCCTTTTGGAATTCCTGATCACCAATCGCCACCGCGTCGTCTCGAAGGATGACCTGACCGAGCATGTCTGGGATGGCCGGTTTGTCTCAGACAGTGTGATCAATAGCCGGATCAGTACGGCGCGCGGCTTGATCGGGGATGATGGTAAGGCGCAACGGCTGATCAAAACGCTGCACCGACAGGGCTTTCGCTTTGTCGGCGAGGTCGACAGCGATGCGGACGCGCCTATTCAAGTCGTGTCTGAGCCGCAGCCGGTCATAGAAGAGAAGCTCGCGCCGCCGAGCACCAAACCCTCCATCGCGATCCTACCGTTTCGCCTGGTCGGCGTGGCCGGACCGCATGCCGGCATCGCCGAAGCTCTGCCCTATGAGTTGATTTCAGAACTTTCCCGCATGCGTTGGTTGCGGGTGATTGCGCGCGGCACTTCGTTTCAGTTCCGAGAGAGCGATCCCGACATTGTCGCCATCGGGAAACAGCTCAACATTCGCTACTGCCTGACCGGCCTGGTCGAGGTCATCGGCAATTCAATCAATGTCATTGTCGAAGTCGCTGAGACCGAAAATGCCGATATCGTGTGGAGCCAACAATTTCGCTCTGATGTGGGCGGTGTGCACGAGATCCGAGAGCAAATCACATCCAATGTCGCCGCTTCATTAGAAGTGCATATCCCGCTCAACGAAGCCCGGGTGGCGCGGATGAAGCCGGCAGAAAATTTGGATGCTTGGGGCGTCTATCATTTGGGCCTGCAGCATCTCTATCGCTTCACCCGTGAAGATAATGAGCAAGCGGCCAACTTGTTCCGCCGCGCAATTGAACTCGAACCCGACCTGGCACGCGCCCATGCGGCGCTGTCCTCGACGGAGTATTACAGCGCGCGGACGCATTATACGGATGACTATGCGGCTTGCGTGAAGCGGTGCCGGGAGCATGCCGAAAAGAGCCTCGAGATCGATGGGCTCGATCCATATGCGAATTATGCCATGGGCCGGGCATTTACCGCTGCGGGCGACCGAGAGCTTTGCGCCTCTTGGTATGATCGCACACTCGCCATTCGGCCGAACTATGCGCAGTGTCTCTACTCCATCGCTTTGAACGACACGTTGATCGAAGCGGCCGATCAAGGCCAAGCGCATATTGATGATGCTTTGACCCTAAGCCCGCTCGATCCGTTCTTATGTGCCATGTATTCGGTGCGCACCTTCTCGCACATTATCCGTGAGGAGTATGACGAGGCGGCAAAATGGGCCGAGAAGGTGATGGCGACGCCAAACGTCCATCCGCGTTATGCCTGCATTCCTGTGATCTCGCACACGATGAATGGGAACATGGACCGCGCCGATGAGTGGTATCAGAAATTAATGACGAACTTTCCGGGGTCGTCCTACCGAGATTTCTTCGCATCCTTCCCGTTCCAGGATGGCGCCGCAAAGGACCGCATCACGGATGCGTTCTTAATTCACGAGAAAAGGTACGCGCCTTAAGCGGCTACTTACAGCCGCCGCAGCCTCCGCCATAGTGACGTTTCTTGCCGCCATGACCACCGCCAGAGTGCCGGCGATTGAAAGTGAAGACCGATGCGCCATGGCTGAGCACGCCTGAGAAGCGCTGGCTGCCTGTAAAGACGATCGCGCCGCCGCCGCCATAGAAGCCGCCGTCGACGCCATTGCCGACGCCGCCAGAGAAGCTGGCGAGATCGAGGCGAACTTCAGAGCTTTCTTGAACAACCCGGCGCGAGGTGACCGCGCGGCGGGTAATTGTTTGTTGCGGGGCTGAGCGATGCGTGGTGCTCCGCTTGGTCACAACGGGCGGGTGCTGCTTAACGATGGTTTGCGTGAAGGTGCCGCAGCACGGTTTGTTGGTCGCGCGCGGGCGATGGGTGGTTGGCGTGGGTGCGGGTTTGTGAACCTCGCGCGCCGGACAAGACCAAGCCTTACCGTCTTCGATGAGATAACAGCCCGGCTCAGGCGGGGTCGGTTGATGCGGTTGGACGGGGGCTGGACCGCGATTGACGCGTTGTCCTGGTGTCCCGTCAGCGAACGCAGGCGCTGCGAACAGCGCGGAGACGGCGAGGATCGCGAGCATTTTGTTCCATACTGGCATCGTTTTCGCCTCCCGAGCGAATTCCAAAGACAACCCAGATCTGCCGTCGCAAAGCCGAGGCCAACAGTTAACGCAGTGATACAAATTTATGCAATTCACTTAACCTCACGCGCGAGTTGTGCTCGCCCGATTCACCACTCGGTATAGTTAAAACCTTTGGGCGGTAGCGCTATTATTAATTGGATCGATATCGCTTGGCGCGCTAGGTTGGAGACATAGTTTGATCCTCAAACTCTCACGCATATTCAGAACACAACAGGAGACCCCATGGCTGATGACATGAAATGCCCCGTTCGCGGCGGTTTTAAAACCGGCGACTTGGCCAATAAAAGCTGGTGGCCAGAGCAGCTGAACCTCAAAGTGCTCAACCAGAATGCGCCGCAAGTGAGCCCTCTGGAAGACGATTTCGATTATCCGAAAGCCTTCGAGTCTCTCGACTATGACGCCCTGAAAAGAGACATCGCAGCTGTTGTGACCGACAGCCAAGACTGGTGGCCGGCTGACTATGGCAACTATACCGGCTTCTTCGTGCGTATGGCGTGGCACAGTGCCGGCACCTACCGCACCTATGATGGACGCGGTGGCGCCAATTCTGGGTCGCAGCGTTTTGCGCCGCTGAACAGCTGGCCAGATAATGGCAACTTGGACAAAGCCCGCCGCCTGCTTTGGCCGATCAAGCAAAAGTATGGCAACAAAATCTCTTGGGCAGACCTAATGATCCTCGCCGCTAATGTCGGCATGGAAACCTGTGGTCTGAAGACGTTTGGCTTCTCCGGCGGTCGCGCCGACTGGTTCGAGCCAGAAGAAGACATTTACTGGGGTCCAGAAGCCGAATGGCTGCTCGCTTCGGGTAATGATAAGAGCCGTTATGCCGGCCAGCGCGACTATGACGCGAATGATGCCGATGCTTACAAGCTCGATACGCCGCTCGGCGCTGTTATGATGGGCTTGATTTATGTTAACCCAGAAGGCCCAGACGCGGTTCCAGATCCAATCGCTGAAGCGCACGATATCCGCGTCACATTCGCTCGTATGGCGATGAATGACGAAGAAACCGTGGCTCTGGTTGCAGGTGGCCACACCTTCGGTAAAGGCCACGGTGCTGGGCCTGAAGACCTGGTTGGCGTTGAGCCAGAAGGCGCACCGATGCAGAATATGGGCTTCGGCTGGATGAACAGCCACGGCACCGGCAAAGGCGACGACACCACGACCGCTGGTT
>CAYNUI010000215.1:0-4358 GCA_964400185.1 uncultured Hyphomonas sp. | reverse complement strand
AGCCAGCATGGCGGCACAGCCGAAGACGCGTTCGATCTGATCATCCCGTCGCTTCCAGGCTATGGATTTTCAGGCAAACCGGCGAGCCTGATCGGTCAGAGAGCCACCGCCAAACTATGGAACACGCTGATGCAAGAGGTGCTCGGTTACGAGACCTATCTTGCGCAAGGCGGCGATTGGGGCGGCATGGTCACCTCATGGCTCGGGTTCGATCATGGCACGGTCGATGGCAAAGGCGGCTGCTCCGCAATCCATCTCAATATGATTGGCTTTCGCCCCACCCCAGCGACACCGCAATCGGATGAGGAGATTGACTATATCCAGCGCTCCCAAGCCGCGATGCAATTGGAGAGCGCTTATCTGATGCAACAAGGCGCCAAGCCGCAGACGCTAGCCATGTCACTGATGGATAGCCCGATGGGCACCGCCGCATGGATCCTGGAAAAGTTCCATACGTGGTCGGATCTCACTGATGGCGATCTCTATAGCGTCTATACCCGCGATCAGCTTCTCACCAACCTGATGATCTATTTGGTCAATGACGCCATTGCGACTTCGGTCTGGTACTATGCGGCCTTTTTCGGTGAAGGCGGCGCGACGCTCCCAGAGGGTGTGCGCTGTGAGACGCCAACCGGATTTGCCAACTTCCCCGGCGAACCGGTCTATTTCCCACCGCCACGGTCTTGGTGCGAGCGCGCTTACAATATCACGCACTGGTCCGAGATGGCGCGCGGTGGGCACTTCGCAGCCATGGAACAGCCCGCGCTTTATGTCGAAGAAGTACGCGGCTGGGCGCGCACCCTAAATTAGCGCCCGGGCCGGTAGGTCCTTGCCGCATTCGCTTCAACCTCTTCACGCGTGAGCAGCGCAGGACGCCACTCTTCGGCAGCAAAGAGCGGCGCTTGGTCGGCATAATGCGGTGACGTTTCATCCAAGGTCGCCGCCCCATATTGGTGGATCACTTCAGCGACCTGATTGCCCTCTGCGTCCCATTCAACAAGCGCGATCCAGGTGTCGCCTGCATTCGCATGCAGCTTTCCATCTTCGCGCATCTCAGCCGGATAAATGGCGCGTAAGATGTCCGGACCGCCACTCACGGGAATATCCACCTCGCCGCGCACCAAGCGATTGACTTCGCCCCAGCTCGGGTCGATCCGGCCATAGTTCGTTTCAAGCAATGTCGCGGCCTCTCGCAGAGCCTGATCAGGGGCGGGACCGTAATCGCCTGTAAACTGTCCCGTTACGTGTCGCAGTACGGTCAGAACGCCCAGCGCGGCATGCGTGTTTTCGATATTGGTGCGATAGTCCCAGGCGCGGAGATGCGCGACCGCGTCCGTAAGCTCCGGCTCCGCTGTCCAATCGAAGGCGAGCGCTTGTTGAATGAACGCGTCCGCTTCGGAGCCTTCCGCATAGGCGGTGTCGAACTTGATGGCGAGCAATGTCGCGCGATCGATTAGGCTTGTCCCATCGGTCAGAGCCTCGATGCGCAGAGACCGATTGGTGTCATTCGTCTGCAGGCCCATCCAGTCCGGATAATCGCTTACCTGCATATTGTCGGGCCCATCCGTTGCGCTGGTTGGACGATTATTGGCATTGTAAATGAGACCGGAGACCGGGTTCACCAATTTCGGGCCCGCTTCATAGGGGATGTAGCCTGGCCAGATCAGATCCGAGCGATCACCGGGAAGGTCGGCTTGCCAATCCCATCCGGGCGCCCGATCCGGGTATTGGCCATTGTGAATGAAGGCCACGGTCCCGTCTTTGTCGGCATAGACGTAGTTGATGCTCGGCAAAGCGTTGAGCCCCATAGCGGCACTAAACTCGTCCCAATTGGTGGCGAGATTCAATCGTACATATTGCTCGAGCTGACGGATCTCTCCCATGCCCGCGTAGCGCACGGCATACGTGCCATGGGGCGCTTCGATCACCGGGCCATGTTCGGTGCGAAGGACGGGCCGCCGGACTTTGAGTGCAAACGGCCCGAACAGCTTGATCCGCAAGAGCGCGCTTGTTTCTTCAAAATCGCGCCAGGTGCCATCAAGCTGATATTGGCGGTCATTGTCCGGGTTGAGGGTGAGACGATAGATGTCTGTCAGGTCTGGCTTCGACACCGTGTTTGCCCAGCCCAAGTGCCGATTAAAGCCATGCAAGATAACCGGCGTGCCGGGGAACAAGCCACCTGTGATGTCGAGCCCTTCTTCAGACACGACATGTGCCTCCCACCAAGCAACAGGTCCAGTCATCGGCTGGTGAGAATTGATCAGCAAGCGCGTTGTCTCATCGCCGCTCCGCGCCGGGGCCACAGCGAATGCATTTGATCCGCGCTCGGTGTTCAATGTCGGGTGCAGCAACCAAGAGCGCTGTGAGGGATCGCTGGCCAGCGGCGCGTCCCGGGTTTCCGCAAATAAGGATTGGAGGGTCTCATCGAACCCATAGAAGAACGGCGTTTTTAGAATGAAGCCCGCAACAATATCCTTGCCCGTAAACGGTGCGAGGCCCGGCCAGGTTTCATCTGGGTTCTCAGCCGCGTAGAGATTGATCCCGGCCGCATAAGCCTCGGCCATCGCTTTGATTTCAGCCGGAACATCGGTCTCATATCGCGCATCTATGGTGCCCCAGACATTCAGAAGAGAGACGACATAATCGGTCGGGGCCGCGCCAGCGCCTTTATAGCGAGCCAGCACGCCGCGGGTCGCGGCAGTCACATCCTGGATGGTCTCAAAATCATCCTCAGCATGCGCATAGGCGACCCCAAAAGCGGTATCGGCATTTGTCGTTCCATAAATATGAGGCGTGCCCCAAGTGTCGCGAATGATTTCGACATCATAATTCGCCGCGGCCGCTGAAAGCGCTTCCGCGCTCGGATTTTTCGGCAACGGATCCCAGGTATAAATACCGGCTGCGAGCACGAGGACCGCGACGAGCGCTCCGAACCCCAAAACAATTTTCTTGATCATGATGACCGCCCCGTCTTCTCTTTTCTTTTCAGTCTGCCGCTGAATGGCCGGACCACCAAGGCATACCCACGCGAGAAGTCGAGCGATTTTCGGGATTAGCGCTTGGCCAATGCCGGTCGCTCATCTAGCTTTGGCATATGAATGAAGCTGCGACCCTTGCGAAACATATTGAGGCGGCCAACCGCGTCGTCGTGTTTACTGGCGCTGGCATTTCGACCGAAAGCGGGATCCCTGATTTTCGCTCCCCTGGCGGGGTCTGGTCGAAAATGCAGCCCATCTATTTTCAGGATTTCGTTGCTGATCGAGAAGCCCGCCGAGAGGGCTGGCGCCGGGTGTTTGAGCGAACCGCTGGCTGGACCGGCGCGAGCCCCAATGCTGGCCATTTTGCCATCGCGAAATTGGTCGAAATGGGCAAAGTCACCAGTGTGATCACTCAGAATGTCGACAATCTTCACCAAGATGGCGGCGTCCCGGACGAGAAGGTCGTCGAGGTGCACGGCAACGCCTCCTATGCCAAATGTCTGAATTGCGGAAAGCGTTATGACTATGAGATGCTGCGCCCGCGCTGGGAGGCCGATGAAGACATCACCTGCGACTTTTGCGGGGGCTTGGTAAAATCGGCCACGATTTCCTTTGGCCAAGCCATGCCGGAGGACAAGATGGTGTTCGCGGAAAGCGAGGCGCTTTCATGCGATCTGATGATCGCGCTCGGCTCGTCGCTGGTGGTCTACCCGGCCGCGAATATCCCGCTAATCGCCAAACAGAACGGCGCGAAATATGTCATCATCAATCGCGAAGAGACCGATCATGACGTTTATGCAGACATGGTCATTCAAAGCGAGATCGGTCCGCTATTGCGCGAGACGATGAGCGAGCTCGGCGCCCCGCTGGAATGAGTGAAGCTTGGATCAAAGCTTTGAGCTTTGCAGCGCTTCCGGGCGCCGTAAGAGTTCGATTTGAACGCAGCGAATTGGTTGAAGATGGCGTTCCGACCACGCGCTATCAGCTTCAGTCCAAAACCGCATCGGGGGATGTCATTGGCGATGAGCGGGACTATGACCTGCTCAAAGCGGCGATGAGCCCGCTCGAAGTCTTGAGCGAGGCGGGCGATCACAAGGATTTGATTGTCGAATTAGACCTAGAGAGCAAGGTCCTAACCGGCTTGCCTTAGGGTCAATTTTCTCAATAATTTCAAACACCTGCTGACAGCGCGATCAACCCCCTTTCCCTCTCAGAGCTTTTGTGCTTTTTGCACGCATCTTGCACTGCACAAAAACCCTTTACCCAAGGGGAAGCAGTACCCATATACGCATAGCAGGCGAGGCCTGCCATGTAATTTCGATAGGGAGGGCGAGCTTTGCTGGTCAACATGTTGAAAGGTAAACTGCACGCGGCGACGGT
>CAYNUI010000214.1:0-4359 GCA_964400185.1 uncultured Hyphomonas sp. | reverse complement strand
GGCGTGTCTGACGCAGCCAGTGCAGCATTTGCTTGGGCGATGGAAATAACGGGCCAGCCGTCTGGTAAGGCGGCAACTGCCATGGGGATCCTCCGAATATTAGCTCTATCTTTGTACTCGGATATGCGTCATGGCCCGCCCCTGCGGAAGGGGCGACGCAGCGGCAGGTCTGAAATTACGAAGGTTTTCGGTGCAATTAGCCCGAAAAAGGGGCGCCCTTGATCGTAATCGACAGGGATTCAATCGGCTGTCCGGTGCGGGTGAGCAAGCCCTGGCCAGAAACCGGGATGATAGACTGAATTTCGCGAGCGGGCTCGGCCAAGCTGAGGATCAAGTTCGATGCGATCAATTGGCCATAGTCTGGGCTCGTAGAAGCTGTTTCAGACTTATCAACAGAAAGCTGCGCGTTGACCTTCAAAAACTGGGCTTCGGTTTCTAGGTCGCGTGCGAAAGGGTCGCCGACTTCGCGGGCGGTAGGGATCGCAATCGCCATGTCATATTCAGCGCCCGCTTCTAAGTCGATGACGTAGGACTTTCCCGGTTCCACCACCACTTGCGGCGCACTGAAAACTTCACCGTTTTCTTCCAAGGTAATTTGCAGCGCGAATCGTTGGTCTTGAAGGCTGGCATTTGGCGTCATCATGATCATCGCTAAACAAACGATACATGCGGCCATTAATACGGTCACAAAGGACTGCATGAGGGGCGACTCCTGCGTACTCTACTTGCCCCTGTGCCCGTAGCAAGGAATAGGCCAAATCGCGCGAAAACGCCAATTAAAATTCGCAGAAGAAGCGAGGGATCGATAGAAAAAAGCCAGCGCCGACGATCACGTCAGCGCTGGCGCTCAGGCTCTTAAGGTTGCTGTCTTCTACAGCGGGAGACTGAGGATCTTATTTTCCGAAATCGCAGAACCGAACAACGCGGTCCGTGCCGTCTGGCTCGATCAGTTTATAGCTCGGTCCGGTCAACTCTGCGTCTTCGCAGAGATATCCGATCTGATACATGTCCAGCACGTACTCATTGGTGGGCGTGAGCGCATTCAGGAGCATAATATCAGCCGCCTCTTGATGCTCACCGAGGCGGAAGCGGGTGTGGAACTCTTCCATTGGCGAAAGACCACCCATTTCGAGCTTTCCGTTTAAGCTCGTCGCTTCACCGCGCGCATAGTCGCGGATCTCGCTCGCGGCGGCCAAATTCTCAAAACCCGGATAATTATCGATGAGCTCATCCAAGGCCTCGATCGCGCCCCATACGTCATTGCCTTCGCCAAGCTGCAGCTCCGCCTTGCGATAAAGCGCAGCTGCTTTCTCGTCCTCGGTTGCATCCTGCTTGCCGATCAATTGCTCTAGACGGAGAATTGCCGCTTGCTCGTTTCCAGCAGCGACCAAGTCGTCCACGGTTCCCATGGCAAGATCAAAGGCGCTCGGCTCCGTTACCACAGGCGGTGAGTCCACGACAACAGGTGGGGCGTCGACATCCGTTGAGGCACAGGCGGCAGCAAAAACAAGCACAGAGGCGGCGGCAAGAATACGCATGGAAAGATCCCTCTTAATTACGAGTTCATTGGTTGATCGCCGCAATGGCGAGACTAAGGCAAAAATCAGGAAACGCTTGGATCAGGACACCAAACAGCACTTTGAACATGCTCCGGCTCGGGTCCGTGCTGATGAACGGGCACAGCGTCTTCAAGATCCGTCGGTGCGCAAATGAAGCCCGTTTCTTGGAGCAAGTAAAAATGACCCGCGTTCGGGGTGAGACCGGACCGTTGATAACGGGCAGCTGCGGCCGCAACGTCGCCCATCAGAAACTTGTCATCGACCCAATCTGGTAAGTTCTGAAGCTGCGCGAGGCGTCGTTCCGCCGCTTCGATCTCTTCCCCGGTAAAGAGCTTGCGGCGATTGGCGGTTGCGCCGCGTGCATCCTCAGGGGCCATTGCCAAGAAGGCGTCAAAGTCTTCCAGCGCTCCGGGCAGGTTGAACTTGGTGTTGAGGCGCGCATCGGCGCGGGTGTAGAGCGCTGTTGCGCGTTGCGCATCGCTTAGATCGGCGCGGGCGATCAGGTCGCTGAGGTCTGCATCACGTCGTGCGGGATTGGCGTTGGCGTCCGCGCTGGCGAGGCTTGCCTCAAACGCCAAAGGATCCATCTCGGCAGGCACGGTCTCGCAGGCGGCAAGCCCGAGCGATACAGCAATAATCAAAGCGTTTAGGCGCATACGCCCTCCTTCTACGATCCGGTGAACGGAACAAGAGGCATTGGCAGTCGACTAAGGCAGGAAAGCGGCAGCGAAGATTACAATTACCGGAGTGCTGAATTAAGCGCGGGCAAGTCGTTCAATTTCAGCGACATCGCCTCGACCGAGCGCTTCAATTGCGCAGGCGGCAATGTGGCGCGCGGTCAGTTTCGCCTCTTCATACATCAGGTCCGGTTTATCCTGATCCTGGAACACGTCTGGCAAATGCATCGTGCGGATCTTCAGACCTTGATCGAGTGCGCCAACTTCAGCGAGGTGCTGGAGGACAAAGGCTCCAAAGCCGCCACGCGCGCCCTCCTCCAGGGTAATCAGAACCTCATGATCGCGAGCCAAACGCTCGGTCAGGTCTGCATCGAGTGGCTTGGCAAAGCGCGCATCGGCGACTGTGCATGAGAGGCCCTGCGCGGCCAGCATATCTGCCGCCTTCAACGCCTCTTGTAGCCGTGCGCCATAAGACAGGATCGCAACAGATGTGCCCTCACGGACAACGCGGCCTTTGCCGATTTCAAGCGGGGTCGGGACTGCGGGTAAGTCAACGCCGAAGCCTTCACCGCGTGGATATCTAAAGGCGCTTGGACGGTCATCGATCTCGTTGGCGGTCGCCACCATATGTGCCAGCTCGGCTTCGTCGCTCGCCGCCATGCAGATCATGCCGGGTAGTGCGCCGAGATAGCCAATATCGAAACTGCCCGCATGCGTTGGACCATCGGCGCCGACCAACCCTGCCCGGTCGATCGCGAACCGTACCGGCAGGCTTTGAATGGCCACATCGTGGACGACTTGGTCATAGCCGCGCTGCAGGAATGTCGAATAGATCGCCGCGTAGGGGCGCATCCCATCTGCCGCCATGCCGGCCGCCATCGTAACCGCGTGCTGCTCAGCAATGCCGACATCAAAGGCGCGATCCGGGAAGGCCTTTTGGAAAATGTTGACGCCTGTACCGGAGGGCATCGCCGCCGTGATGGCGCAGATTTTCTCATCCGTCTCCGCCAGCTGGACGAGCGTTTTGCCAAACACGTCTTGATACTTCGGGGCTCCGGGCTTGGATTTCTGCTGCTCGCCCGTGACCACGTTGAACTTCGAAACGCCGTGATATTTGTCGGCGCTGTTCTCCGCGGGCGCATAGCCATGGCCTTTATGCGTGACGACGTGCAGCAGAACCGGGCGCTGCATCTTTTTGACGTTCTCAAGCACTGGGATGAGGACGTCTAAATCATGGCCATCGATCGGCCCAACATAATAGAAGCCAAGCTCCTCAAACATGGTCCCGCCCATGGCGAAACCACGCAGATATTCTTCAGCTTTTCGCGCCGGGTTTTCCAGACCGATGGGCTTGGCCACAGATTTCGCAAAGCGCCGCAGGCCGCGATACGAGCGACTGGAAACCAATCGGCTAAAGTAATGGCTCATCGCTCCGACGGGCGGTGCGATCGACATGTCATTGTCGTTCAGAATAACGACTTGGCGTTTTTGATCGCCGCCAACATTGTTCATCGCCTCATAGGCCATGCCGGCGGTCATGGAGCCATCGCCAATCACCGAGACGACATGCGTGTCTTTGCCTTGCAGATCGCGCGCTGTTGCGAAGCCATGCGCGGCAGAGATCGAAGTTGAGGCATGTGCAGCGCCAAATGGGTCAAACTCGCTCTCAGCGCGTTTGGTAAAGCCTGACAAACCGCCGCCCTGGCGCAAGGTCCGAATGCGGTCGCGGCGACCGGTTAGGATCTTGTGCGGATAACACTGGTGGCCGACATCCCAAATCAGCTTGTCTTCAGGCGTATCGAAGACGGCATGAATGGCGACGGTCAGCTCGACCACGCCAAGCCCTGCCCCCAAGTGGCCGCCAGTGACAGACACAGCATCAATGACTTCATTGCGCACTTCGTCCGCAATTTGCTTCAGCTCTTCGCGGGACTTGTCTTTCAAGTCCGCTGGAGACGTAACGTCGTCAAGCAGACGCGCGTTCTTTAGCTCTGTCATCGGGCGTCCTCCGTCCAGCCTTCTGGCCCCTTTTGGATGCAACTAAGCGCTCTTAGTGTTTGCGATCCAAAACAAAATCAACCGATTGCAGCAGGATATTGGCGCGATTGCGGAAAATAGCGAGG
>CAYNUI010000213.1:0-4367 GCA_964400185.1 uncultured Hyphomonas sp. | reverse complement strand
CGCCAAGATCGCAAAACCGATGGCCGAACACCGATTTCAGCCAAGCTGGTTGCCAATCTAATTTCTGCGTCCGGCACAGACCGGGTCCTAACCATGGATCTCCACGCAGGTCAGATCCAAGGCTTTTTCGATATTCCGACCGACAATATGATCGCCCTGCCGGTTATGGTCGACGATATTCAGCGCCGCATGGGCAAAGACAAACTCATGGTTGTCTCGCCTGACGTGGGCGGCGTGGTGCGGGCGCGTTCCTTTGCAAAACGGATTGGCGCCGATCTCGCCATTGTCGACAAGCGCCGTCCCGAGGCGGGCAAGTCAGAGGTGATGAACATTATCGGCGACGTTGATGGCCGCAAATGTATCTTGGTCGACGATATTTGCGACTCTGGCGGCACGCTCTGCAACGCCGCTGCAGCGCTGAAGGACAAGGGCGCGGTTTCGGTCAGCGCCTATATCACGCACGGTGTGCTTTCAAACAATGCGGTTGGGCGGATTGAGAAGTCTGTCATGGACGAGCTCGTCATCTGCAACACGATCCAGCCTTCTGACGCCGATATGAAGTCAAAGAAGCTGCGTGTGCTCTCCGTCGCACCGCTTCTTGGTGAAGCGATCCGACGGATTGCGAATAATGAAAGCGTCTCGAAACTGTTTGACTAGTTCCAGGTCGGCGCTTCGCAGCAGCCATCATAAATGACGAGCCCTTTGACCTCAGCCGGGTCAATGTGTTGGCCGTCTTTATAGACTTCCAAGTGCAAGTGGGGGCCTGTTGCGGCGCGCGCAGACGCGCCAACTTTACCGATCACTTCGCCCGCTTTCAGCTTCTGGTCTTCTTCGACCAAGGTCTTGTAGAGGGATGAGAAGCGCATCTTGCGACCATCCTCGAGCAGAATGTCTACGGTGTAACCGAAATCTTTCTTCTTCCCGGCATAAAGCACCTTAGCGTCGGCAGGCGCGTGTAGAAGCGTGCCCTTCTTGGCTTTGATATCAATGCCATAATGCCATTCCGTGACGTCTTTCTCTGGAAAGTACATTTTCCCAAAGGGCGCGCTGACGGCGGCATAAGAGTCGATGAAGATGGCGTGCGTGAAGACTTTGCTGCCAACCGCTGACGTGGCTTGCGCTAGAGAGAGCGGCGCGAGCAAGAGTCCCGCCAATAAAGCGACGACGGCCAGGCGCTGGCGCGGCTTGCGGGCATCGCGTTCGAGCAGTTGGGTCAGGCGTTTCTTCAGCGTCTCATTGCGCGGCAGAATGAACGCGGCCACAGGCAAGGTCTGCGTTGGATGCGGGCGCGTAACACGCGCTGTATTTGCGAGCGCTCGGGCATAAGCAACATTGTCACCTGTCAGCTCTGCGGTTTGTTCATCGCAGGCCGCCTCGCGCCAATAGTCGAGCTGGCGACGCATCATCCACGCGAAGGGTGAGAACCAGAAGATATCTGCGATCAAACGCTCAAACGGCCGCGTGATCAAATCTCCGCGCGAAATGTGTGTGCACTCGTGGGCGAGGATAATATCGGCGTCAGCTTGATCGGTGATGGTTTCCGGCAAATAGATTGTGCGCTGGTTGATCCCGGCCAAGAAAGGAGATCCGTTCGGAATGCTGGCAGTCGCAGGAGCGGTGCCGAGTCCGAGCTTGTTGGCCCACTTGCGGGCGCTGATCGCCTCATTCTTCTTGGCCAGTTTCTTGATGTTCTGAAGGCGCATTTGACAGAGCGCGTTGATCCCGATGCGTGCGCCCCATCCAAGGACAAGAAGCCCGGCCAAAACGAGGCCGACAAGTGACCCGGCATTCGACTCTGTCGCCGCTTGAACGGCGGGATAAGAGGAGAGGGCCTCCGCTGCGCCGCCAATATAAGGCAGATCAGGGATCGGTGTCGCCATCGGGGTTGGGATCAGCGCATATGCGCCAGCGATAATCCATGGCAGGATCGCGAGCACTGCAGCGCCCCGCCAAATGGAATGGGCAAATCGGGCCGGAACCGGCTCACGGCTGAGATATGTGGCTCCCCCCGCAAGTAGCCCCGTCCAGATCAATGAAAATGCTATGAACCAGAGGGCTGACATACTCTACTTCCCTTTTTTTAACGCTTCTGCGGCGTTGATAATTGCGTCCAACTCGTCCAGCTCATCGTCCGATAGGTGAGGGCTTTCAGCGAACATCGTGGCCGGAATAGGGCCATCCATATCCAGGACTTTCCGGGCCAAGTGGCGAACCAAGCTGCCAAGAGTTTCAACCCGGTCGAGCAGAGGTTCAAACGTCACCGGATCGACATCGCCATTGCGTTGGACCCAGCCTTTCGCTTCCATGCGGCCAAGCACGGTTCGTGTGGTGGACAATTGCCAGTCTTGAGATGGGCCGACGGCCTCATGTAACTGTCGGGCGGTTTTGGGACCGCTATTCCAAAGAAACTTTAGAATGACCAGTTCAGACGGATTGGGATTTGCCATGGATCGACCTCTCGAGCGCTACACCTGTAAAACTACGTCTGTAAAGCGCGTGGAGTCAAGTTACCTGTCGCTTATCTGTTGCGGGTTTGGGATCTTTCCTGTAAGGGCAGCGCCTTAAAGAAAGGGCGGCGCGAGGCCGTACCTGTCAGGCTGTCACCAAGGACGCGTGTCCGAGGCGGACTTCAGGGCGAAAGGAAAGTAAATGTCTCAAGATATCGTATTTAACGTCACCGTGCGTGAGCGCATTGGCAAAGGCGGCGCACGTGAAGCCCGTCGTTTGGGCATGGTCCCAGGTGTGCTTTATGGCGGCGGCGAAGATCCCGTTGCGATCAACCTCAAAAAGAATGAAGTCGTCAAAGCGATCAATACCGGTCAGTTCCTGTCTTCGACGGCGACACTGGTTCACGATGGCGACAAGCAAATGGTGATCCCGCAAGCGATCCAAATGCACCCGGTTACCGATCAGCCGCAGCACGTTGATCTGTTCCGCGTCAAGAAGAACCAAATCATCACCGTGGAAGTCTCTGTGAACTTCCTGAATGAAGAAGCGTCTCCAGGTCTGAAGAAGGGCGGCGCACTCAACGTTGTGCGCTTCGCCGTTGAGCTCAACGTCCGGGCCGACAGCATTCCAGATTCGCTCGATGCAGACCTCACCGGTCTCGACATTGGTGACAATGTCAAAATCTCTGACATCACGCTGCCCGATGGCGCTGAGCCAACGATCACAGATCGTGACTTCACCATCGCCTCTATCGTCGGACGCGGCATTGCCGCCGATGTTGAAGAGGAAGAAGATGGTGCACCAGAGGCAGACGAAGTCGAAGCCACCAAGCAGTCTGGTGACGAAGACGCTGCTGAAGAGTGATTACATCGCTAATTAAAATGGTGGCGGGGTGGCTTCGTGGCCGCCCCGCCATTATTGATTCTGACGCCGAGGTTTCGAAGGAGCCGGTCATGCACATCCTGGTTGGGCAGGGCAATCCAGACAGCAAATATCTGCGCAACCGCCACAATCTCGGATTCATGGTGATGGACGCGATTGCCGAGGATTATGGTTTCGGCCCCTGGCGCGGGAAGTTTCAGAGCCAGGTCTGCGAAGGCAAGATTGACGGCGAAAAGATCCTGCTGATGAAGCCGGAGACGTTCTACAATGAAACCGGCCGCGCGACGCAGGCGGCGCTGAAATTCTACAAGCTCTCAGCCGAAGACGTCACCGTCTTTCACGATGAAATTGATCTTGCGCCCGGCCGACTGCGGGTGAAACGCGGCGGCGGGCATTCGGGCAATAATGGCATCCGCTCAATGATTGCGCATGTCGGGGCCGAGGTGCGCCGCATCCGCATGGGCGTTGGCCATCCGGGCGATAAGTCTCGGGTGATGCCCTATGTCCTGTCCGACTTTTCCAAAGCCGACGAGGTCTGGCGCGATGCCCTGATCGAGGCTTGCTCAAAAGCGCTTCCTTTATTGTTGAGCGAGAACGATGAGCGCTACCAGACCGAAGTGATGCGCCTCGCACCCGCGCCAAAGCGCGATCCGAAGCAAACTTAGGCTTAGAGGCTTAGAACGCCCTAAGAAGGACATTCATCATGTTACCCTCAGGGGAAAAAGCGGATTTTGGCGCGAGCGCGCTGGCGCGCATTTTTCTTGCGTCTTCTGGATTTTTTTGGTCGTCTTCGACCAAAAGGGGAGAACGTGAATGCTGGAGCAAGTTGTAGAAGTACTCGGCGGTCCAATCAGTATCTGGATTTTAGCGAGCGCTTATTTTGGCATGGTCCTAGCCGAACGCTTATTCTACCTGATTGCACGCCGCGGCGAGTACAATAATGGCGATGCACTTTGCAGTATCGGTCTAAACCTGATGAACAGCATTCTGGGTTTGGCGATCGGCTTCGCGCTTCCATTCGCAGCCTCCGTTTGGCT
>CAYNUI010000212.1:0-4404 GCA_964400185.1 uncultured Hyphomonas sp. | reverse complement strand
CCGACCCGCTTCAAAGCATCAATGTTTGCGCGGTACGGAACGGTCGTGGGCGTCAGGCGGTGACCCTTGCCATGGCGCGGCAGGAAAACAAATTCGACATCGCCAACGTGGCCTTTGACCAGTTTGTCGGATGGCGCCCCCCAAGGCGTCTCGAATTGGAGCTCTTCGGCCCCTTCGAGCCCTTCAATCTCGTATAGGCCTGATCCGCCAATAACTCCGATCACCCAATTCGACATACAGCTTCTCCAAATGCGAAAACCCCGCCCTTGGAGCAATCCAGAGCGGGGTCGTCAATTCACTAGACTGTGTGCAGTGCTTTAATGCTCTACGTTGCGCCAAATGCGCTTGTAAGAGAACCAAAGCAGGATCGCCAGCAAGATGAGGTAGATCACCGTTGGCAGTGCCAAAGACTTACGCTGGCCTTGCTTCGGATCACCGGCCCATTGCAGGAATTGCGCGACGTCATAGGCCATTTGCGAGGTCGTCGCTTCGGTGCCGTCAATGTATTCAACCCGGCCGTCTGGCAGTTGCGGCGCCATAGCGAGGAAACCGCCATATGGCACGTGACGTGGATCGCCATCCCATTGCGGGGTCGCATCGCCCGGGAAGTAAGGGTTGTAATATAGGCCCAGCGGCTGAACCAAAGTGCCGACCGTCTCGCCTTCATCAAACTCGAGATAGTTGACCTGCTCGCCCGCATCGTCGGTTTTGGTTTTGATCTTGTCGTCTTTATAGCCCGTCAGCAACGAATAGATATAAGATGCTCCCTCGCCATCCGCGCCGTGTCCACGGGCTTTGGTGATGACAGACAGATCTGGCGGCATCGCGCCAGCATTGGCCGCCATGGCCGCCTGGTCATTCGGATAAGGCGAACGGAACGTGTCGGCCGGGATCGCTGGGCGATAGACAGGATCGCCGAACTCGTCCGGGGTCGGGTCGAGAATTTCGAACTCGGCCGCGATGGCTTTGACCAGCGGGTTGTCGTTCGCGTTTGGATACTCGTCGCTATAGAAAGGTCCACCTTTCTCACCGAGATTGCGGTAAGAGAGGAGCTTCATGCTGTGGCAAGAGGCACAAACTTCTTTGTAGACCTGGAAGCCACGCTGCACGCTTTCTTTCTCAAGCTGGCCAGCTGGAACTTTCGCAAAAGCCCAGCCGCCTTCTGGTCCGTGCGCGTGCTTGGCGCCGCCAGCCGCGTGAGCTGACAGACCAAGAGCCAGAGCGCCAAGACCTGCGAGGAGGGGACGGAAAAGTTTCATGTCCGGATTTCCTTATTCGGCTGGCGCCGCGGCGGGCGCTTCATTTCCAAGAACGGAATGGTGGATGGAATCAGGCTCGCCTTTCGGACGCTCTCTCAGACCCAGCATTGGCAGGATCAGCAAGAAATAAGCGAAATAGTAAGCCGTGGTGATTTGCGACAGGTGCAAGAAGGTGAACGCTGGCGCTTTCTGGATCGACATAGAGGCCACGCCGCCCGCTGCGATTTGCTCGTCGCGGAACTGAGCTGCTGGCGCATAGTCTTCAAACGTCCGAGCGCCTTCGAGACCGGCACTATCGGTGTAAGAGACCAATAGCTTGTCTTCGCCCATCGGAATGATTGCATTGTCCGGGTTCGATGCGCCGCACCAACCGAGCAACATACAAGCGGCGACGAAGCCGAAGAAGAACTGCTTCGCAACGGGGCGATAGCGCATGGATTTGACTTTGGATGTGTCGAGCCATGGCAGGACGAACAGGATCGCAATTGATCCGAACATCGCAATCACACCCAGCAGCTTCGCATCGATCGGGCCGATATCAAACGTGATCGCACGCAAGATGGCGTAGAACGGAAGTAGATACCATTCCGGCACAATGTGCGCTGGCGTCACCAATGGGTTGGCTTCGATATAGTTGTCTGCGTGGCCAAGGACGTTCGGCGCATAGAAGACGAAAATTGCGAAGATGATCAGGAAGATCACGATCGCGAAGCCGTCTTTCACCGTGTAATACGGGTGGAATGGAACTGTGTCTTTCTCAACTTCCTGAACCTCAACACCGGTCGGGTTATTGTTGCCTGGCACGTGCAGCGCCCAAATGTGCAGGATGACAACACCGGCAATCATGAAGGGCAGCAAATAGTGCAGTGAGAAAAAGCGATTGAGCGTTTGGTTGCCCACAGATGGACCGCCCATCAGCCAGCTTTGAATGCTTTCGCCAACCAGCGGGATCGCCCCGAACAGGTTGATGATCACGTTCGCGCCGTGCAGCGACATTTGTCCCCATGGCAGCATATAGCCAAGGAAGGCCGTCGCCATCATCAGGAGGAAGATGATACAGCCAAGGATCCACAGCACCTCGCGCGGCGCTTTGTAAGAGCCGTAGTAGAGGCCACGGAACATGTGAACATAGACCGCAAGGAAGAACATGGACGCACCGACCATGTGAATGTTCCGGATCAACCAGCCATAGGGTACGTCGCGCATAATACGCTCAACCGAGCCAAAAGCTTCGTTGACGGTCGCGGTATAGTGCATAGCGAGCACAACGCCGGTGATGATCTGAATGACCAAACAGACGGCCAAAATGCCGCCAAATGTGTACCAATAGTTCAAGTTTTTCGGCGTCGGGAAATCGACAAAGCTGTCATGCGCCAAACGGATAATGGGAAGACGATCGTCTAACCATTTTTCGATGCCAGTACTCGGCTTATAGGTGGACTCGTGTCCGCTCATCGGTCTCTTGTCCTTCCTTTAAAGTGAAATCTTTACGAGCGTGGGGCTGACCCACTCATAATCTGGAACCGGCAAGTTCGACGGGGCTGGACCCTTACGAATTCGGCCAGATGTATCATAGTGCGACCCGTGGCATGGGCAGTACCAACCGCCATAATCGCCAACGCTGCCTTGAGCTGGACCAACAGGCACACAGCCAAGGTGCGTACACGCGCCAGATGTCACGAGGATCGCTGGGTTCAGCGTCCCGTCTGGCAGCGCGACCAAGCGGTCCGCGTCAGTTTCCGGATCCGGCATTTTCGACACATCGGTGTTCACCGCGGCCGCAATCTCTTCCGGTGTGCGGTGGCGCAGGAAGAACGGTTTACCACCGATCAACACGCGAATTTCGCCGCCCAGCGGGATTTTTGAAATATCGACTTCAAGGCTAGAGGCCGCCTTAGTGTCGCCCGCAGCGTTCATCTGGTCGATGAACGGATATGCGACGAGGCCAGCTCCGCCTGCCGTCGCTGCAATCGCAGCAACATGGATGAAATCCCGGCGTTCTTCATCAACTTGTTCCGGGGCCGTCGTATCAGATGCGCTCACGTCTTCTCTTCCTTCGGCATGACTTTGCAGCCTAAATACACAGATTGGGGAAAAGCATCATTGCGGCGCAGCGCCGCAATCCTCCCCGCTATATCCCGCCCGCCTAGCCTGCCTCGCGGAGGATTTCAAGCAAGACCCGCCGCTAGAGATGCGACACAATTTCCACCCCCCCTAAGGAAATTTACCGATACTGTCGCTGCAACCGGATATTTAGCCCTGGCGCTCGTTTCATTACAGGACTGATCATGACAGATCTCGACACTCAAAAACATCGTGCGGCGACTTGGTTCAAATCTCTGCAAGACGATATCATTGCCCGCTTCGAAGCGCTTGAAGATGAAGCCGATCGTCCCCTCTATACGGGCGAACCAGGACGGTTTGAAAAAACTGACTGGACCCGCGGCGATGGCAGCGAAGACTTAGGCGGCGGACGCATGGCCATCATGCGCGGCAAATTCTTTGAGAAAGTCGGTGTGCACTTCTCGGAAGTCTATGGCGAATTCTCTGAGGCGTTTCGAGCGCAAATTCCAGGCGCAGATCAATCAGACGGCCGGTTTTGGGCGGCGGGCATTTCGCTGATCGCACACCTTCACAACCCTCGCGTGCCGGCGGTGCACATGAACACGCGTATGTTGGTGACGAGTGAGAGCTGGTTCGGGGGCGGCGGCGATCTGACCCCGCTTCTCGATTATCAACGCCGAGAGGATTTTCCTGACACCGTAGATTTCCACGCTGCGATGAAGGCGGCATGCGATCCCTATGATGAAAGCTGGTATCCGGACTTCAAAAAGCGCTGCGATGACTATTTCCACCTCGCGCATCGCGACGAGCCGCGCGGCACGGGCGGCATTTTCTATGATCGCCACAATACAGGCGATTGGGAACGTGATTTCGCCTTCACTCAAGACGTCGGCAAGCAGTTCGCCGACATCTACCCCAAACTCGCCCGCCGCCGCATGAATGAAGGCTGGACCGAGGCCGAGCGTGACGAACAACTGATCCGACGCGGGCGCTATGTAGAATTCAACTTGCTCTATGATCGCGGTACGACCTTTGGCCTCAAAACCGGTGGGAACGTGACGAGCATTCTCTCATCCATGCC
>CAYNUI010000211.1:0-4405 GCA_964400185.1 uncultured Hyphomonas sp. | reverse complement strand
CTGACCAGAGCGAGATGCGCAGGTTTTCGCAGCAATGGCCGGGCAATGAAGGGCATGAGAAGGATTGGCCATAGCTTAACCCCCGCAGCGCCTGCCAAGGCCAATGACGCCCAAACTGGCCGAGCCTGGCGGGCCCAAAGGAGCGCTGCCATCAAAAATGGTAAAACGAGGAGGTCCATATGGGCCGCGCCGAACCCTTGCAGGATGACGACGGGGTTCCACCAATAAAGCAGAGCCCATTCAGTTCTTCGGCCATAGGCCCGCAAAAGCGCCATCAGAAGGCCGAGCGTTGCAAGATCGCTGAGCAGCAGGATCAAGCGCCATCCGGTGAGACCGAACGGGTCAATCCGGTAGGCGAGCGCGAACGCCGCCTGCGTAATTGGCGGGTAGATCGTGGCGACGAAAGGATAATTGATCCGGCTATGGGGTTCGCTGTTTTCCGCGGCGAGGGATTGTAGCACCTGCAGGTCTTGAGGCGTGTCAGTGTCGCCAGCCTGTTCAAAGAGAGGGTTGGGGGTCGCCTCACCGGGCGCGTATTTGTAAGGGTCAACGCCATGCGCTGTGACGGCCCCGTCCCAAAGGTAGCGATAAGAATCGTCCTCCAAGACAGGTGTGGAAACGAACATGGCGGCGCGGGCAATGAGCCCGAGGAGCAAAGCAACCTTGAACAGCTTAGGCGCGATCGTCCCGGAACCGATCAAGCGTGGCAGAGCCAGCCACAGTCCACCTGTGATCAATGCCAAGCTGACATAAAGCGTGAGAGGCATGTCTTCCAAACGCGCCCCATAAGGAAACGCATGTGAGAGCGCCGCCAATCCGACCAAAAAGACGGTGATGCAACATCCCAGTCGCAAGAGCGGATTGGCGGCGATCATCAGAACGGCCTATGAGCCGAACCCACTGGAGCCGGCGCTGCTTCTTCCGCCGAGATCCACATTGACCTGCCGAACGCGATACTGCTCGAAATCGGTCGATAGGGCTTTGCGGGAAATCGCTGCGGTAGGCGCGGCGTCATCGGCAAAGCTTGCGAGATGCGCGCGGAGTGCGGCTTCGTCATTTTTATAGGCCAAAGGTAAATACCAATCGAAGTAAGTGCTGATGCGAATGGAGTCGCCGCGCACCCGAAAATTGCGACTGTCAGCGGTAAAACGCTCGCCGGCCTCCGCCAGCGTTTGATGCACGGTGCTGCCGGTGAAGGGTTCGAGCGGCAGAGCGGGGCCGCCTTTGGAGCCTTGGTAGAGGCCGAATATGATATTGGGATCATCCCACCCGGCGAACAGAACCCGTTCCTCTATATCCTGAAGAGAAAGAGCTGCGCCCTCTATGGTGATGCGGTTCTCGGTCCAAAATGTACCGGGGTCGCTGGGCGTGCCGCGCATCTGTTTAAAACGGCGGATACGGCTTTCATCCACGATGCCTTTGATGAAAAGCACGTTCCTGGTGTTTAGCCAGAAGGCCAATTGTTCGTCGCGGTTGAGTTGGCTGACGGGGACACCTTCTAGAAAGTCCGCGTATTCTTCGAAAAATGGGCGGGCCTGCGCGCGGGCAATCTCATAAGCGACCAGGGGACGACCGCGTTGGATTGCCGTCAGCCCCTCTATCATACCGGAATAAGCGGTATTATCGATGACGGCTGCGCTGGCCGCGTCATATTCGGTAAAGAGCGGTGCCTCCTCGGCCTGTGCGGCGAGCGGAGAGGCTAAGACGATCGCGAGCGCCGCGAACAGCGCTCGAGTGGGGCGTGATTGAGGCATGAGAATTCCAGTCTTGCAGAGCATTGATCTTGAGCGTGACGGACAAAGAAAAGCCGCCCGGCGCTACTCTGGCGCGCGGGCGGCTCACTTAAAACTCAAGCTCACTCACGATCTGGTTAGGACTGGCCGCGGGCTTTTGCGGGGCGCGCTCAGTCGTTTTCCGCGATCTTCTCGACAAGGTGATTAAAGATTTGGGCTCTCATAGACCATGAATTCCCAGTCGTTTTGGTAGGGGTCAGTATAGCTCCCATCACTCCGAATTTCCGGATCCTTGATATAGGCCCAGCCGACTTTGCCATTGCCCAGCGATACCATTTCATCCATGCCGCCCCAGCCGGTTCCGGCCACACGGGTTGGGTCGGTGAGGCGATTGCCGTCGCCATCTATCTCCATCAGATAGTATTCTTTTGGATGCAATGTGTGCGCACCGGCGAAGCGTCGGAGGTCGGTCCCGTCGCTGATGCATTGGAACTTCGCCCAGCCCAACAAATAGCGATCCGGTCCAAGCTGGGTCAGCTGCGGCGCGCTGAGCATGCAATCGGGGTCTTCGACCACCCAACGGGCATATTGCTCCTCGCCGCCAACAACGCTTCGACCATTGTTCGCGACTTTCAAGATCCCGATCTTACTCAACTCGCGGTCGGTGTAGTTGCCGTGCCAGAACCCGCCACGAAAGGTCGGAAACCGCGACCGGCCATGGTCATAGTACCAAGTTTCGAGAAACATTTGATAGCAATTGTCGGCATCGTACCACTCACAGGCCGCAATGCCGGTAAGGCTCAGACCGGCATTGGCAGCCGCCTGCTCGGTCATTTGCAAGTGATCCAGGAAATCCGGGTGGTCGTCAGGCACAATATCCGTCCCAACAAGCGCGATTAGGGAATGATCAGCGTCGACTGGAAGGAGCTTGTGCCCGCCGCCATTCGTGACCGCGCTATTGTTCGACGCGACGATCGTTGCCTCATAGCCTTCGAAAGTGGTCGATGACGTTTCCATTTTTGCGGCGATGGCGCCGGCATTCTGTCCGTACCAGTATTTTGAACCGTCGGATGTGCAAAGCGCCCCGAAATGTCCGACGAATGGATTATAAAACGCCCGCATATGCAAAACGTGTCCGCCGGCGCAGCCCCAAGTCCACCCACGTTCGCGGCCACTATTGTTCGGATCGTCCGGATTAAGCACCCAACCATCGCGGTCTACGATCATAAGCGCGCCACTCTTGTGCCGCCCGCCACCATTGTCGAATGAGTTTGTGGTGAATGCGGCTCCATAGACATCTTGGTCTTCTGCATATACCAGGGTTGTCGCTCCAAGCTGTTGTCCACCGACGGCTTTATGGATCACGTAGCGGTCGGGTTGGCTGGCTAAAGAGACACCGTCCCATTCCAGCAGCCACATCTCGCCATTATATTTGTAAGCGTTCTGACGGTTCGCCGGATCGATATTGCTATTGTTATCGACTTGCTGGTGATTGTTTGGCTGGTCGATCCGCGAGTAAGGGTATTCTGACACCAAGTCCTTGGTGAAAAACTCGCGTTCTGAAACGGGCTCCTCGAAGTCTGTGTTGCAGAGCACCGCGATTCTCGAACAATCCGAGCTTACAGCAATCCCATGCGTTTCTTGGCACAGCGGAATAGTCGTTTCATTGCCGGTGCGACGCAGGGATTTGGTCGCTGGATCATAGATCGTTTCAAAAACAGATCCGATGGTTGGGATATCTGGATCTGCGCCGACGCTCGTATCTTCCAGCGTCATCGAAACCATCATCTTCGGTTGATCCGTATCGGTATTACAAGCGGCATAGTAGGTGCGCATGGGCAGCTGCTTGGGGTGCCGACCCGTCAGATCCTTCAACGAACCGATGTAATGAGGAAAAGCACGACGTTCAGCAGCGTTGCGCAAACCACTCGGCAAGCCGCCGCTGGTGGCTTTCGACACATCGCCAACAGAAGAGGTGGTTACCGGTGGAGGTGGAGGAGGGGGCGGAGAGGTTCCGGTCGGAACACCGCCCGAAGGATTCGATGCAGCAGCGCCAGATGGCGCGACGTCGCCGCCGCCTCCGCCACAGGCGGACAGGACGGTTGCCGACAGGGCGGCCCCCACGAAATAAGCAACTGATTTCGAGTTCATCTCTATTGTCCCCGACAAACTGATGTCGAAGTCGCTCTCGCACGCGGCACTAAAGCTGCCGCTAATGGGACGTTTCAATTTAGACGACGCCCATTCACTATAATCGACCTAGAAGAGCTCGAGATTCGCAGCGAGTCCGTCATTTACAGCGATCGGTTTGCTTAACAGACGGCCGGATATCAGGCGGCTGTGGAAATTCTCGCCAAAAACGCGCGTTTCTCACGTGAAAATCGCTCGAATTGCGCGCGAAACTTTGCTTAAAATGGCACTGCGCGAAGGGATCGCTCCGATTGCCAAAATCGTGTGTCACAGAATCTGCACACGAGGCTGTTGACGGGGGGCTCTGATTCCCGTATTGGCCACGCTTCGCAAGTCAGGCTGTGCCGGGAAACGGCAAACGCTGGCAACCGAAACGAACAACTGGATTTCCTCGTACCTCGGCGCTCAGAGAGCTGTGCTGCCTGGGTGTGTGGTTTTTACGTGAACGGACATCGCAGGATGGAAAAACAGAATATCAGGAT
>CAYNUI010000210.1:0-4408 GCA_964400185.1 uncultured Hyphomonas sp. | reverse complement strand
TCGCAAACAGTTGGCTGCGGTCGGCGAAGGCTTTGAGCTCGATTGCATTACCGGAGGGGTCGTTGAAGAACATGGTCGCCTGTTCGCCCGGCTCACCTTTGAAGCGCGTATAGGGCTCGATGATGAACTCGACTTTGCCTTCTAAACGTTTGGCGAGGTCGCCCCAACTATCCATATCGAGGACCAGCCCGAAATGACGGACGGGTACTTGCTTGCCATCGACGCCGGAATGCCCGGCGGCCTGACACTCATCCGGCGCGAGATGAGCGACAATCTGGTGGCCGAAAAAATCGAAATCCACCCAGTGCTCACTCGAGCGCCCCTCTGGACAGCCGAGCAGGTCGCCATAGAAGGCCCGCGCGGCGGCGAGGTCATGGACCGGAAAGGCAAGATGAAAGGGCGGCATGGCGCAAACTGTAGCGGCACCTAAACTTTTTGTCATCTACCGCCCTGTCATGCGGAACTTAAGGCGCGCAATTGCCTTCCCATTGAATATACATGCCGAACACTTCCCGGCTCGGCAGACTATAGTCGATCAGAAGCGGCTTATCGGCCGCGGCGGCGCGTTCGAGCGTCGTCAGAACCCGGTCCCAGCGATTGGTCTCGCCCGTGCTCGCGATCGGCAGACCGGCCCCAGCCGGGATGTGCCGAATGGCGTCGGATTCGAAATTAAAGGTCTGGTCTCCGGAAGACGTGTTCAACACAAAAGCGGTGGCGATCCGGCTGAGGCCTTGAATATTATAGACCTGATGCTTGATGCAGCCGGCCGCCCGCGCGGTCGTATTGGCGGTGGTCAGATCCCCCAGATTTGGATTCTTGCCCAATGGGATCTGCGCCTTTTGCGGCAGTTCCAATTGCAGCGTCTGCTGTTCTTCTTGCGCACTGGCGGTTCCGGCCACAGCGAGCGCGGCGATGGCGATCAGTTTCAATTTCATTTTTATGTCCCTCACTTTGCGCCCCCGCGCGAGCCGGAGTGTAGGCGACGGGACGAACGCGGTCCAGCTTGGCCAGAGCGAGCCCCGCGCAACAGGGCTTGATTTTATCGAATAACGATAATAATAGAGCGCGCTCCCTCTCGCTCTCTCCCTCTCTCTTAAACCAGGTTTTCTCCATGGATGCTTTGACCCTTTTTCATGTCGTGACTGGCGGCGTTGCGGTGCTTGCCGGCGCAGTCGCTGCGCTCACCCGCAAAGGCAGCGGGGTGCATATCAAAGCGGGCCGCGTCTTTGTTGGATTGATGGTCGCCTCGTCTTTGCTGGGTGCGGCCTTGGGGCTGATCCGGTTCGAGCAATTCTTCATCACCTTCTTTGCCGGGCTCTTGGCGAGCTATCTCGTCCTCTCAGGCTGGTTCGCCGCGAAGGGCCAGCCGAAGGGGCCGCTGACGGGCATCCTTGCCCTGATCAATGCCGCGACTTTCGTGTCGCTCTGCACGCTGGGCGGGCTCGCGCTTGGCCGCGCCGATGGCATGATGTTCGGCTTTGCCGGGGAGAATTACCTCTTCCTCGCCGGCATGTCGGGCCTCGGCCTGGTCTCTGATCTCAGCCTTGTCTGGCGCAAGACCCTTGCCCGCAAATACCAGGTCGCTCGTCACCTCTGGCGCATGCTGTTCGGCTTCTTCATCGCCGCAGGCTCAGCCTTTACCGGCCCCGGCGCCAGCGCGTTTCCGGAAGCGATCCAGCAATCGGGCGTCCTGTCTTTGCCAGAGCTGCTCATCCTCCTCCTCTTGCTGTTCTACTTGATCAAGACGCTGGCCTTTTCGGGGCGGCGGCAGGTTGACCAAAAGGTCTAATCCCCAGCCTCCGCTGAGGTCGCCGGCTTTCTCTCAATCGGGTCGCCCCCCTCGACCGCCAAGGGCGGTCTGAGGGCCCATCTCCGAACCTATCCTCGTGCCGCTGACTCTGGGAGTTGGATCCTCAGACCGCTGACGCGGTCGAGGAAGACGCGCTATCCGATCGATTGAAGAGGGCGTGAAAGCTGTCGCAATTCCAATGCAAGGATCACGAATCCATCTGCAATACTTGTCGCCGGATTTCATCAGAAAATCGATAAATGTCCCGAACTTCCGTTAACTCATGTTTCTCAGGCTCTCGCCCAATGCTGATTCGAAGGCGGTTTTCATTGTTAAAATGCAAACGGCAAACAGGCTTGCGATTGTTGTCGTCGAGAAGGATGGCGCAGTATGCTTTTGCGTCGCGATAACCTACCCGTGTCGGAGACGTCGCCTTGGCAGCGATCGCTTGCACGATGTGAAATCCTTTGAGCTCCATATCAGTCGTGACTGCTTCGTCAGTTTCGCTTTCTGGTTTTTCATCATTAGTCGGAGTCGTAGCCTGGATCGCATCACGTAATCTGCGATTAACCGTTTCCCGGATCATTGCCTCTGCGGCGGATTTTACGATGGGCGCGAACTTTTCTCGGACTTTTGAGGTGATGTTCCCCGGAAATACGCGAGAGGATAGCATTCTCACAAATTCTTCTGAGGGGTCGGAAAACTCGCTCGAAAGCTCCTTCTTGATAGAAGAGCGAAACTTCAGATCTTCCGCATCTGCGACGATCTTATCAATATCGAAGTTGCGCTTCTCGAATTTTTCCAACTGTCGAAGATCAAGCGAATTGAGTTGCTCCAGTCTAATCACCAGAAAGGGCTGCGCATCCATTAGGTTGGAGGCGTCGAGATCGGTATAAAATTTGTAGGTTTCCCCATCTGTGAGAACGGCGAGTCTAGCCGACGTCGCGCTGAAATACCTAAAGAGCTGATTTACCTCTTTCGGTTTCAAGGAGCTTCGCAGGGCTTTGCACTCTACAAGGATCCCTATGTCGCCGTTCAAGAAAATCGCGTAGTCGACTTTCTCCGCTCGGCGTCCCGGAGTGTCAGCGCTAAATTCCGGTCTCACTTCGTTTGGATTGAACACATCATAACCCAATGCCCGAAGCATGGGGAGAATCAGTGCGTTCTTCGTCGCTTCTTCATTTTCTAGAGTCGCGCCATCTGAATCAATTCTATCCACTAGTATTTGTATTTGCTGCTCAAGAGACATTTCGAAACCACCACATTTGATTTGGCGGTTACTATTATTTGTATTTAATTGTATGTCATCCAAAAATTAAGTATAAACAAGATTAGAATTTTGCGTAGTATGCCTTCACGCTCGAATTCTGCATTTTGTATTTTAGTTCTGCCGTTGATGCGCTTCCGGCGACTTGTCGATCACCAACCCATCGCCTCACCCATCATGCCGGCCCGCAGCTCAAGGCGTCTTGATTAGCCACAATGCCGTCCATGTCTGAGGCGTCGGCCGCGAAGCGGCGGATCAGCATGATGCCTTTTGCGGTCGGGGAGAGGATCGGCTCGCCGGTCAGGGACGCCGTGTCTTGACCCTCGAGCGCCAGGATGAATTCGAAATTGCGGCTCTCCATCTTCAAATCATTCCTGACAAAGAAATTGTCTGAGTTCTGCTGGTAGAAGGAGATGGACCAATAGCGCGGCCAGGTTTCGCCGGCGATGCGGACGGGGCCGTCGCTAAGATCATAGGCCATGGAGCTGATAATGCTGTCCGGATTGGCCCGGCGCGCGGCATTGACTCTTGGGCCAAAGGTGCGATTGTGGAAGCAGGCATTCCAGCCGCCCGCGCCCGCGACGATGCGGTTTTCGATGGTCGTCATGACAGCGACCGGCGCTTTGTTGATGACGATTGTGCGCGTGATGAAAAAGGTCGCCGCGCTCAACAGGACGGCGCCGATCAGATAAGGCAGGGCGCTCTTTAGCATGACACGCGCTCCACGCTCGGGAGGTCAATCTTGGGCAGCTTGGCGCGCGTTGCCTCGCTTGGATTATAGACTCGAAGCATCAAGTCGAAGGGCTGATCAGGCGCGGTTTGTGAAGGCAGCCAAGCCTCGCCTTGCGGGGTTGGAGCCACGGTGACGACCCAATCGCCGTCTTCCGTGCGCGGGACAGAGACACTGTTCCAGCTCGACCGGTTTTCTTCGTTCGGCACATAATGCTGGGTGGCAGCATCATACAAAGTGAGCGACCACCATCTTGTATCAATCGGCTGTCCCAAGACCCGATAGGTGCATTGCGAGCGAAGCGGTTCGCCAGCGCTGTCTTGAAGCGCGACGAAATAGACGGCTTCTTTCGCCGACAGGCCCAGGGGGCCATTGATCGCGACGCGGGCGCGCTCCACGCTAGACGCGGCGGCCGCGCCGATCTTGTCGCTATAAAGCCAGGTACCGTCTACATTCTCGAATGTCTCGAAGATCGACCCTTGATTGGACAGACTGGAGACGGTGAGCGCGCGCGCTGCAAAGAAGGACGCCGCCACCACAGCGACCGCCATTAGGAGGAGGCCGACCATCCTCATCCGAGCACAGCATCCGCGACGAATGGATTGTCTTTGCGCTCTTGGCC
>CAYNUI010000209.1:3301-4463 GCA_964400185.1 uncultured Hyphomonas sp. | reverse complement strand
TTCGCCTGTGACGTCACGAAAGAGGACAAAGTCGCTGAGGCGTTTGAGGCCACCCTTGCTCGATTTGGACAAGTTGATTCTTGTTTCGCGAATGCCGGGGGCGGTGGGTTCGCGGGCATGTCCCATCAGACCAGCCGCGCCGATTGGCTCGGCGCAATCGACCTCAATCTGATGAGTGTGGTTCACACCTGGGCGCCTGTTAGCGAGCATATGCTAGCTAGGGGGAAGGGTGGGCGTCTCATCGTAACGTCCTCAATTGCCGCGCGTCTCGGAACCGCTGGAGCGGCGGGTTATTCCACCACGAAAGCGGCCGTATTGGGCTTGGTTCAGGCCCTGGCGATGGAACTCGGTCATGCAGGTGTTCGCGTCAATGCGATCCTTCCAGGGTTCATCGAGACGGAGATGTCAGCGCGCGTTCCAGCTTTCAAAGAAGCTGCAAAACGACGCTCCGCGATTGGCCGAATGGGGGAACTTGAAGACGTTGAAGGCATTGCTGTCTTCTTGGCCTCGAAGGAAAGCGATTTCATAACAGGACAGAGTTTTGTCCTTGATGGCGGGCATACGATCCACCCGCTGTAACACGATACGCCAAAGGATAAGGGCATGACGATTTCGACCATCTCGCGCTGGCTCTATGCGATCCTACTCATCGTAATTGGTCTATTACTGACCGTACCTGGTGGGTTCCTCGTCTCACTGGGGGGCAGCCCGTATTACGTGTTGTCTGGGATAACGCTCATTGCCGTTGCCGTCTTCGTATTTCGAAAGAGCGACAAAGCCTCAAAGCTTTACGGCATTATCCTAGGCGTGACCGTCCTATGGTCTTTGTTTGAGGCAGGGTTCGACCTGTTCGCGCTGCTACCGCGCCTCGCGGCTTGGTTGGTCGTTGGGCTTTGGTTCGTCACGCCTTGGCATCGTGCATCTATTAGAAATACAGACCCAAGCGATCAGGTTCCCGCTCATTGGTGGGTTGGTGGACCTAGTCTCGCTGGTCTTGGTTTGCTGCTGATTGCTTCGCTACCCGGCTATATTCAGAACGGAACCGGTACCGTTCGAGACCTCCCCTCTGGGGATCCCGCCACTGACTGGCCTCATTACGGCAACACCGAAGGCGGCACACGCTTCGCCGCCATCGACCAGATCAACACTGACACCGTTGGAG
>CAYNUI010000209.1:0-3201 GCA_964400185.1 uncultured Hyphomonas sp. | reverse complement strand
TTTGACGCGATGACGGGCGAACTGGCCTGGGCTTGGGATCTTGGAAACCCCGGAAATCGAGGCCTTCCGCCCGAGGGTGAGCGCTACACGCCAGGCACGCCGAATGTCTGGTCGATCATGAGCTATGATCCAGAGCTCGATCTCGTTTATGCGCCAACCGGAAATGCCAACCCAGACTATTTTGGCGGCGAACGACGAGACTTTGATGATGACTATTCTTCAGCCGTGGTGGCCATCGATGGCTCGACCGGCGAAGCCCGTTGGAAGTTCCAGACCGTAAAGCACGATATTTGGGACTATGACGTTCCAGCGCAGCCGGTCCTCGTCGATGTCACTCGAGATGGCGAGCAGGTCCCGTCGGTTGTGGTGCCAACTAAAATGGGCGAGCTATTTCTCCTCGATCGCAGGGATGGAACGCCTGTTTTCCCAATCGAAGACCGACCTGTTCCGCAAGATCCGGAGCTTGGTGAATACCTATCGCCAACTCAGCCCTTCTCGCCATTGCCGCACTTCCATCCCTACAGGTATGAAAAAGACATGTGGGGGCTCACCCCGATTGACCAAATGGTCTGTCGCATCGCGTACCGGATGATGCGCTATGACGGCATGTACACGCCTCCGACGCGCGGCGGTACACTGATCGCTCCGGGCAATTTTGGCGGGTTTAATTGGGGCAGCGTGTCGGTGGATGCCGACAATGGATTACTGGTGGCCGCGCCGATGTTGCTCTCGCATCGTTTACTGTTGGTGACCCCTGAACAGGTCGCTGAAGCGGGACCTCTAGGCGCCGCGCTGCTCGGCGAGCAACACCCAGCCGTTCGCGCAGATCCGAGCGATCCCATGCCCGAACCTCGTGAGCCGATCCCGGGCGAACCCTTCGACCATGTTCGCGTGAAGTATTATGGGTTCCCGGCGCCGTTTATGTCTCGGCTTGGAACCAGCATTCCCTGCTTTGAACCGCCTTGGTCGCGCATTGCTGTGATCGATCTCAACACCAAGGAGCTCCTTTGGAGCCGGCCGGTGGGTGATATGAGCGATGCGGGGCCTTTCAATTGGCGGTCAGGCCTACCCATCGATGTTGGCACGGCTGTGCGTGCGGGAACGATGACGACGCGCGGCGGGCTGACCTTCATCAGCTCAACCATGGACGCCAAAGTCCGAGCTTACGATGTGCGAACCGGCAAAAAGAGGTGGCAAGCTGATCTTCCCGGAAACGGGCAGTCGACGCCAATGTCTTTCTTGTCAGAGAAGTCAGGCCGCCAGATTCTGATCGTGACAGTTCCCAATCCAAGTTGGCGATATCCGCGAGATCCTGTCACGCGGGAATACCTCGACTCACAAGACGTTCGCGATGGCCAGGGCGGTTATGTGATTGCCTATGCTTTGCCGGAAGCCCGATAGATGAAGCTGACAACTCTTCGGGCGGTTTTGCTCTCATTAGTGGGTGCGATTATCGCCACCACGCTCGGCGTTCTGATCTGGTCAAATGCCTCGATTACGGTCAATGCCAACAAAGCCGACCCGGCTGTCGCCTTGGCAAATGAGATCGGTGAGGGATCGATCAAGTACACCGAAGGCTATGCGGGTGATCGCGGCACACGTGTGCATTACGTAACAGCAGGTGAGGGTGAGCCGATCATCTTTGTCCATGGGTTTCCGTCTTATTGGTTCACCATGTTCGGGCTGATGGAGGCGTTTAAGTCTGACTATCAAGTGATCGCTATAGATGGTCTGGGGACGGGGCGTTCAGATGCGCCCAACCAAGTCGACGCGTACAAGATTGAAAATCTCATTCAGGCGATTGATCTGGTTGTCGCCGAGCTTGAGCTCGAGCGTGTTCATTTGGTCGGCCACGATTGGGGCGTTGCCCTCACGGTCGGGTACGCCCAAGCTAATCCAGACAAAGTCAAAACGCTCACGGCCATGAGCGCGTTGCCTCATAACATCGTGCTCTCTCGTGTTTCGCATGACGCAGAGCATCGCGAGTTGTTTTCCTACACGGATCAATTCGCCCGCGCGAACCCGTTTTTGATCTATGTGCTCGGGATAAAAGACGAGCTGTTCCAGTCTATCTATCAGCCTTTCCTCGACCGCGGCTTGATATCTGATGCGCAAGCCGAGCGCCTGTACAAAGACATCGGCAATCCGCGACGTCTAAATCGCTTCATTCATTGGTATCGAGCGAATTTTCCCGATCCAGAAATGATTGAGGATAGCGATTTCTGGCCAGAACGATCCGCGCGTTTAGCGGTGCCCGCCGTCTTCATTTATGGGAGCGAAGATCCTGTCGTCACCGACCCCCTCGTCGCTGACTTCCAGGCGCTTTCGGATTCGCTCGAAGTGATCGTCTTTGATGGCGTAGGGCACCGGCCCCACTTTGAACGGCAGGAAGACGTTGAGGTCATCATTAGAAACCTTGTCCAAGGCCTGGAATAGGAACTGAAAACAGAAGTCTTTTTGGGCTCAGCGTTCTTAGTCCACCTCCAAGCCCTTTGGAGTGGACCGAATGTGCACGTCTCTTTGTGGGAACGGAATCTCGATACCGGCTTTCTTGAGGGCGGAGAAGATTTTGAACCTCATATCATTCCGTACGAGCAGTGAATTGTTCGCGTCGCGAATGAAGACCCGTAGCTGCAGATTAAGTGAGCTGTCGGCAAAATCAGCAAAGTAAACGAACGGCTCAGGTTCCATCAGAATCTGAGGGTGGTTTTCTGCACACTCGAGAAGGATCGCGCGCACGTGTTCTGGATCTGAATCATAAGACACACCGACAGGTATGATGACGCGCGCGGTGTCGTCTTTATAGGTCCAGTTTTGAACAGAAGACGAAATCAGTTCCGAGTTTGGAACAATGATGGAGCAGCGGTCAAACGTCTCAATTTCGGTCGACCGCACATTGATTTTCTTCACGCGACCTTCGCCTGACGCGGTAATCACCCAATCGTCGATTTTGATCGGGCGTTCGAACAGGAGGATGAGGCCCGAGACGAAATTATTGACGATACTCTGCAAGCCAAAACCGATGCCGACGGACAAGGCACCTGCAATGATGGCGAGGTTGGACAGATTGAAGCCAAGCGCAGAGACGCCAGTGAAGAACGCAATCAACAGTCCGACATAACCGACAAGCGTTTTCAGTGAGTGCCGGATACCCGGGTTGAGGCGGGTCATCGGAAGGATACGGTTCTCTAGAACGCGCTG
>CAYNUI010000208.1:0-4471 GCA_964400185.1 uncultured Hyphomonas sp. | reverse complement strand
TCCATAGCCCGGCGGAAGCCTTCGCGCGACGTGTTTGCGACCATGGAGCCCATCAGCTCATCCTTGCCAGCGAAGGCGATGGAATGGACCAGAAAATCGATCTTGCCCCATTTTTCTTTTACCGCAGCGAAGGCCGCATCCATGCTGGCATCATCGGTGACGTCGGCTTCGAGCATGAAATCCATGCCGATGCTTTCGACCAAAGGACGCACGCGGCGTTCCAGGCTTTCGCCCTGATAGGTGAAGCAGATCTCAGCGCCCTGCGCCGCCAGTTGCTGGGCGATGCCCCATGCAATGGAATTCTTGTTGGCCACACCCATGATGATGCCGCGTTTGCCTGCCATCAGGTTTCCGGTGGGCATGTCTCCATAATCGGCCATGTGTCGGCTCCTTGCTGATATAGTCGTTGAGGAGAGGGCTATTCGGGCGCGCCTGCCGCGTCAAGCAACAGGGTGATCACGTCGCCCCAACCAGGCCCTAGCCGAACCGAAATTCCTGTCTTAGGAAAAGGTTAACGGACGTTAACCGTAGCAGGCGCTTAGAATGAGGGCTGTAAAGCAAGGGACTCTCTGTGTGCTGGCGATCGCCGCCAGCGCCGCCGCTATGGCCGGAACAGTGCATCATGTCCGATTTGCCCAACCCGCGCAGATCCTCGTCTGGGAGGCCGGAACTCTAATCGCGCGCGGCGATCGGATTGAGCTGTCTGCCCTCAGTCGCGCAAGAAGCAAGGACCTCCTCGGGGCCGGAACGCTGGTGCCTGCAGGCGAGACGCGTGACCAGAGCATGATCATTGCAGTCGCGAGCAATACAGCTTTCTCGCTAGCGTCGGATGATGCAGACCCGGCGCAAGGTGTCGTGGTCGAAATTCTTGGTGTACGCGAGAACGCTCAGTTACATCCGGTGCAAACGTCGGAAAGTCTGTTCCGGCAAAGTGCTAAAACGGCCGTGCGGCGCGGGGCCCCGCTCAGCCAGGCGATCGAGCTGGAAATATCATGGTCTGGTGACGTTCCACCCAACCTCGTTCTCGCCGCCGATTAACCTTGTCGAAGCCGAAACGCTCTGGGCTTAAGCGGTTCTTAGTCATCGAGTTTTAACCTTGAAAGCTTGAAACGGGCCTTTCGATATTCGCTCCCAGCAATGGGACTGGGCGCAGCTATGCTGTTCGCCGCTCAGACGGCAGACGCTGAGCTGGTGGACCGCCCGCATTTCAACGTCAAAGGCATGGTGATTGTCTGGGGCGCCGACGGTGCCAGCAACGCTCCGGTTGTGTCTGATTTTGTCCTCGATACAGGGTCGGGCACATCAGCTGCGACCTCCGGCGATGTCGATCTCATTTCTTCCGATGCCCACACCGTGGTGACCGGAACGCTGGTACCAACCCAAACCGGCGTCGCCAGCGCCACGGGCGGGATGCCATTTCTGCTCACCAACACGGATCGCGGCACGTTCTCCACCGACACCAATGGCGACGGCGTGGTGAGCGGCGCAGATTCGTTCACTTCTTTCGGATTGCAGGACATTACCGACGCCCGCGTCGATGCCGTACGGCAAAGCTCGAGCTTCTATGTCGCGTCGAATGTTCCCTTCGCCATTGATGCGCAAGCCTTCACACCGAGCACGTTTACAGAGTTTATCCTGCTGCTGATCACCCGGGTTCAGCTGTCCGCGACCTTGAACGGCGATGACGGTCTCGCTTTTGGGTCGAGTGCGCAATTCCCGCATTCGGGCGGCCCCACCGCTGGGTTTTCACCGCTACTGAGGCTTTGGGACCTCAGAAACCCGCGCAACATGTTTACCGGGAACCAGCGCACCGCGCTTTCCCCCGGCACGATTGCTGATCAATCGGTGAGATTTGACGCCGAATATTCGATCAGAGCCGCCAACTTGAACGGCTATGATCTGTCGCTCGGGACGTTCGATTTCCAGGTGGAAGTCGTCTACACGGTCTACGTGCCTTAGCTTTTGAGCCCGAGCTTGTCGACGAGACCCACGCGCATGTCTTTTGCGGTGTAGATCTTCACATCGTCGGCGAAGACCCGTCCGTCGGCGATCCCGAGAATGAGGCGACCGCGGCGGACGCGCTTCATGTCGATTTCATAGCGAACCAGTTTGGTCTCCGGCGTGATCTCGCCAGTGAAGCGAACATCGCCAACGCCGAGCGCGCGGCCCTTGCCATAGGATCCGCTCCAGCCGAGCCAATAGCCGACTGCCTGCCACATCGCGTCCAGTCCGAGGCAGCCCGGCATCACCGGATCGCCCGGGAAGTGGCATTCGAAAAACCAGAGGTCCGGATGAATATCAAACTCGCCAATCACGTGACCTTTGCCATACTCACCGCCATCTTCGGAAATCTCGGTGATCCGATCCATCATCAGCATCGGCGGAATCGGTAATTGCGCATTTCCGGGGCCAAACAGCTCGCCAGCACCAGACTTCAGCAGGTCTTCCTTGCTATAGGAGGATTGCGGCGTGTGAAATTCGTGCGGTCCCTTCATGGGGTCTGACCTCGCTCTGTAATGATGCGCCGGATCGGCGTGAATAAGGTGACGGGCCTGTTAACCGTTTGGCGGCGCGGCGGCAAGGCTTGAGGTCTAGAGAGTTCCGGTCGCGACCTCTGTGCCCCACAGGACAGACTTGCTCACCCATCCGCGCTCTCTGCCGATCTCGACCTCGCACCAACCGCTCTCGCAATCCCCGAGTTCTGCGATCACACCAGACTTGAGGCGCGCTTTTGAAGCCGCATCTTCCGAAGGGCGGCGCTTCAGCTCCACCTCTCGCGTGACGAGAGCCGTCCGTACTGACGACAACATGCGGGCCTGCATCCAGACCTCGTCACCATCCGGATCGCGGACCCGGCGCCAGCCATGCGTTTCGCGCACCACAAGCATGGGCAGGCCTTCGCGCTCATATCGCCACAGGATGGGATGATCGAGATTTGGTCCCTGGCGGCCATGGACAGCCGAATATCGAAGCGATTCAAATCGCGGCAGAGGCTTGCCGGAGAACCGGCTGATCTTTATCGTTTGAGCCTCCTGACGCGCTTCTACCACAAGCGTGCCGAGGCCGCCCACGAGGGCAAAGCAGAGCAGAAGGCGAGGAAATAGCGCTGTCATACGTGCTTTTTCACCGATCGAAGTGAATCGTCGGTAAAACAGCGCATTGGCGATCTGCTTTTGCTCTGCTAAGCGCGGATCAGAAAGCGAGGACAAATGTCAGATAAGCGCCTGAAGGTTGTTGTGACCCGCCGTCTCCCGGATGCGGTGGAATTGCGCCTGAAGGAATTGTTCGACACCGAGCTCAATCAATCCGACACCGCCTTCACTGCAGACCAGCTGGTCGATGCGGTCAAACGCGCAGATGTGCTCGTTTCGACCGTTACAGACCAGGTCGATGGCCGCGTTCTGGCACAAGCCGGCGAGCAGTTGCGCATGATTGCGCAGTTCGGCGCCGGCGTTGACAATATTGATGTCCAGTCGGCCACACAGCGCGGCATCACGGTAACAAATACACCAGGCGTGCTGACGGATGACACTGCCGACGTCACAATGGCGCTGATCCTGGCTGTACCGCGCCGCCTGCATGAAGGCATTGAGCTGATGCATGCGGGAAAATTTGATGGCTGGGCCCCGACCTGGATGATGGGGCGTCGCCTCTCCGGCAAACGCCTCGGCATTATCGGCATGGGCCGAATTGGCCAGGCGGTTGCCCGCCGCGCCAAGGCGTTTGGCCTGCAAATTCACTATCACAATCGTAAAAAAGTCTCTCGTCCGGTCGAAGAAGAGCTCGACGCCACGTTCTGGGACAGCCTCGATCAAATGCTTGCGCGCATGGATATCGTGTCAGTGAACTGCCCGCATACACCCGCGACGTTCCATCTGCTCAATTCCCGCCGTCTGGAGCTGATGAAGCCAGACGCGTTCATCGTGAACACAGCGCGCGGGGAGGTCATCGATGAGGCGGCACTCGCCAGGGCCATCAAGGGTGGCAAGCTCGCCGGAGCAGGGCTCGATGTGTTCGAGCGCGAACCTGCTGTCAATCCGGACCTGGTCGGACTGCCGAATGTTATCCTGCTGCCTCACATGGGCTCAGCGACCGTCGAAGGGCGCAACGAGATGGGCGAGAAGGTCATCATCAATATCAAGACCTTTGCCGATGGGCACCGCCCACCTGATCGCGTGATTCCGGCGATCCTCTGAAACGGGTCTAATGCACGCTCACGGCTTGCAGCTTGTAAGCCTCCGCCGCCGCTGCGGCCGCTTCGCGACCTTCAATAATTGCCAGCTTCTGCCCTTCACCATTGGTCACAACAACCAGGTCTTCGACATGGTCGATCGATCGCAGCGCTTCAGGCGGCAATTCAGCGAGCTCACGCTCATTGATGTCGCGGAAATAGACAAACCGGCTGAAATCAGGTGCGTCAGCGGTTAGTTTCGTCATGTTGGTCATGGTCTACTCCTTCCGTTTCAGACAG
>CAYNUI010000207.1:1584-4509 GCA_964400185.1 uncultured Hyphomonas sp. | reverse complement strand
TGGCGGATCGGTTGAAGGATCACCACAACGTTCGCGTGTTTGAAAAAGCCCGCGGCCCCGGCGGGCGCATGTCTACGCGCCGCGCAGATCCGTACGCGTTCGATCATGGCGCACAATATTTCACCGCTGAAACTGCCGCGTTCAATGCTTTCTTGGATGACCAAAGGCGCGCCGGGCGGATCGCACCTTGGCCGAGCGCCCTCAAATGCGTCGGCGGCGCTCAGGTGTCTTCCAAACAGAAATGGGTCGCGGCGCCCGGCATGAATTCGATCTGCAAAGGATTGGCGGAAGGCTTGGAGGTTCAGTCCGGGTTCCATGTTGAAACCCTAGAACGCACTGAGTCTGGCTGGCACTTGGTGGATAAGACGGGAGCCTCCGAGGGCCCCTTTGATTGGGTCATTTCCACAGCCCCTGCGCCGCAAACAAAGGCTTTGATGCCTGACGCCTTTTCCGGGCATAACGCGCTCGACTCCGTCCGGATGAGCGGATGTTTTGCGCTTATGCTGGGGTTTGACACCCCGCTGGCCTTTCCATGGTCGGCCCTAAAATCAGCGACCCCTCCGGTTGGGTTTATGGCGCTGAATTCTGAAAAGCCAGGTCGACCCACCAATCCCTCGCTGTTGATCCAATCCACGAATGAGTGGGCCGAAGCGCATTTAGAAGATGAGCCAGAGCAGGTCATCGCCGCCCTGCTTGAGGCAGCCACGGACCTTGCCGGGATAGATCTCTCCAGCGCATCTCATAAAGCGCTGCATCGCTGGCGCTACGCCGCGACGCCAGAGCCGGCAGGCGTCGACTACTTAAAAGATGATGCGCTCCGCCTCGCCGCCTGCGGAGATTGGTGTCTTGGCAGCAAGGTCGAAGCGGCCTTTCTCGGCGCCACAAGGCTGGCGGATGCAATTCTTGAGCAGGCAGATGGCGCATAAGAAGTCGAACTTGCCGACCAAAGTCTGCGTGGTCTGCGAGCGACCATTCGCCTGGCGCAAGAAGTGGGAAAAGACCTGGGATGAGGTCAAATATTGCTCTGACCGGTGTCGACGAGCCGCGCGCTCAAAGACGACTAGCCCTTGATTTTCAGCGCCGTTCCCGGCAGGTCAACTCGCTCAACTATGGAGACCCCGATGACTGGGCCACAAGCGCTACCAAATATTCTCGAGATCACCCCTTATAAAGGCGGACAGAAGCTCGTGGGCGCGCATAAATTGTCGTCGAACGAGAACCCACTGGGCTGCAGTCCAGCCGCGCAAGCGGCTGTGGTCGAAGCGGCCAAGACCATGGAACTCTATCCGGATGGATCTGCCGCGGCGCTGCGTGACGCGATCGCCGCAAAGTATGGCATTGATGCGGACCGGATTGTCTGCGGTGCAGGATCAGACGAGATTTTCCAACTCTTGGGCCGGGCTTATCTTCGACCCGGCGACAATATCGTTCAGAGCCAGCATGGCTTTCTCGTCTATCGCCTGATCGCTCAGCAATCGGGCGCCGAAACCCGTAGCGCCCCTGAAAAGGACCTAACGACCGATGTCGATGCTATGCTGGAGCGGGTCGACGAGAATACGAAGATTGTTTTCTTGGCCAATCCGAACAATCCAACGGGCAGCTATATTCCCTATTCTGAGGTGAAACGCTTGCACGAAGGTTTGCCCGAAAATGTGCTCCTCGTGCTGGATGGGGCCTATGCCGAATATGTCCGCAATAATGATTATAGCTCCGGTCTGGAGCTTGCCGGCGAGCACGCCAATGTGCTGATGACGCGGACCTTCTCTAAAATTCACGGCCTGGCCGCTTTGCGACTTGGCTGGGCCTATGGACCCGAAAGCGTCATCGATGCGATCCACCGCACACGAGGGCCGTTCAATGTGAGCGCTGTCGCGCAAGCCGCAGGCATCGCCGCGATCAATGATGACGCCTTCCAAGCCCAATCGGCGGACCACAATATTACCGAGCTGGAGCGCGTTCGAAGCGCGGTCGAGGCTGCAGGCTTCAAAACCTATCCAAGCGTTGGCAATTTTGTGCTGATCGAGTTTCCAGAAGCGGCTGGACGCACCAGCGCCGAGGCCGACACGTTCTTACGCAATCGCGGCATCGTCATTCGCGATGTGAATGTCTACGGACTGCCCACCTGCTTGCGGGCCTCGATCGGTACGGCTGCGCAGAATGATGATATGATTGCCGCCATCGAGGCCTTCTCGAAAAGCTGATGACCGAGTCCGTTTTCGATAAGGTTGCCGTTCTTGGCATTGGCCTACTCGGCTCGTCCATCGCCCATGCGGTGAAGGCCTATGGCGGTGCTGGCGAGGTGGCGCTTTGGGATCTTTCAGACGATGTCCGCGACCGGGCACGCCGTGTTGTCCCGGGTGCTGTGACCGATACAGCCGATGCCGCCGTGTCTGACGCAGACTGTGTAATCATCTGTACGCCGCTCGGTGCATTGAGCGAATTGACCGAGCAAATCGCTTCTGGTTTGAAGCCCGGCGCCATCCTGACCGATGTCGGATCGGTCAAAAGCAAAGCCGCGGCGGATATGGCCGATCACTGCCCCAAGGGCGTGCATCTTATCCCTGGTCATCCGATTGCTGGAACCGAGAAGTCCGGGCCAGAAGCAGGCTTTGCAAGCCTCTTTCAAGACGCCTGGCACATTCTAACGCCGCTTTCCGGTCAGGGCGCAGATTATGCGGACGCGGTTCAGCGTTTGACCGCGTTCTGGACTGGCCTCGGCGCGAAGGTTGAGACCATGGACCCGGTGCGGCATGACCGCGTGCTCGCGATCACGTCGCATCTCCCGCACTTGATCGCCTATAATATTGTCTCCACCGCCTATGATATGGAGAGTGTGGAGCAGGGCGAAGTGGTCAAATATTCAGCCGGCGGGTTTCGCGACTTTACGCGGATCGCGGCTTCAGATCCGACCATGTGGCGAGATGT
>CAYNUI010000207.1:0-1484 GCA_964400185.1 uncultured Hyphomonas sp. | reverse complement strand
CAGATCCGACCATGTGGCGAGATGTTTTTCTGACCAATAAGGATGCCGTGCTCGAAACACTGGGCCGGTTCAGCGAAGACTTGGCGGCATTGCAGCGCGCCATTCGTTGGGGCGATGGCGAGACCTTGATGAAAGAGTTTAGCCGGGCGCGCGGTATTCGCGCGGCAATTATTGATGCCGGTCTCGATACGCCTGAAGCCGATTTTGGGCGTCGCCAAATCGATCCAAAGTCAGAATAAGGCCAAAATCAAAGTAAAGAACGGGCAGCGCTCCCCTTAAAAACGCTGCCCGTCCAGGTGCCGAACGTGTCGACACGGTCGCATTCAGACCCCTGCGTCTACGGACGAGCACACGGATCAAACGCGGTCGGACGCCTGCGAGATGAGGTGACTGCGGATCACCGCCTCGCCCCCTGTCCTGCAACCACCATTACAGAACGGTAACTGAATGAACTCGGTGTAATGTGTTGGCCTCTGTTCATCTTGGCTCTTCTATGATGAGTTTTGGTGCGCGGGAGATAAAAAAATGAAGAGACTTCAGGTGCTTTGCGCCGCGTTGGGGGCGACCGGATTGACAGCGGCGTGTACGACGGCGGAGCTCGAAGCCATTTCAGCAGGGCTCGCACAGGGTCTGGCAGAAGCGTCCTACGAAACCAGCGCCTATAATGCTTATGCTTCACCAAGCTATGGCACGCCTTATTATGCGCCCGGAGGCTTCTCGTCTTATTCCGGTTGGCCGTCCGCCTATAATTACGGCCAGTATATCGGCCCTTATGGCTGTTCGCATACGGGCAGTTTCTATACCTGCGACAGCGATGGTGACGGCTATGCGGATATGTACGGGAATACCAGCGATGGTTCCTACGCCTCCTCGCATTTGCGCGTGAACGGGATGGGAGAAGCCTTCACCTGGGGCAGCGATTGCAGCTGCTGGGAACGCAACCGCGCCTATGATGGCGAGCGCAAAGAGCGCTATTCACACTATAAGGATTATCATCATGACTAAATGGATTGCCGTTTCTGCGCTCGCCTTGCTGGGCGCATGCGCCACGAGTGTCCCTTATGGCCCAGCGGAAAATGACAATGCCAAAGGCTATTCCGTGGTTCCGATCGAGAACAATCGGTTCCGGGTTTCCTATAAAGACAACACGATGGAACTCGCGCGCAGCCGGGCGCTCCGTCGCTCGGCGGAAGTGACGCTGGCGAACAATGCCGATTGGTTTCAAGTGGTCACCGCCTATTCTGATACGGGTGAGCTCGCGGGCGGCGGATCGTCCATCTCCATTGGCGGCGGCTCATCCTCCGGCGGTCGCTCCAGCGTTGGCGTCGGTCTTGGTGTCTCGCTGCCGCTCGGTGGCTCTTCCGGACCGGTTGAGCATGTTATGGAGATCATTACGGGCAGTGGACCAAAGCCAGACAATCCGGATGCCTATAATGCCAGCGATGTGCTGGTAAATCTTGGCGGCTCTTAAGCCGGGATTTCTT
>CAYNUI010000206.1:0-4523 GCA_964400185.1 uncultured Hyphomonas sp. | reverse complement strand
ATGCAATCTTCGATCACGCGCTCACGGCCGGTATTGTCTTGGAACTTGTAAAGACCGTTCGGCATCCGGATTGGGCGACTAACTTTACCGCCACGCATCAACGCGACTTCGCCCTCTTTCAGTGGGTTCGCATCGGTGACTTCTTCGGTCTCGATCCACTTGATGTATTCGGCGGCCAGATCACCAGGCTCGTTCGAGACCGGAATTTTCTGGGTCAGGCCAGCACCGAGGCTGTCCGTACGGGCAACGATGACGCCATCATCAACGCCGAGCTCTTCGAACGCCATGCGGCAAGCGCGCAGTTTGGTGATGAAGTCTTCGCGTGGAACCGTCACTTTACCGTCCTGGTGACCACACTGCTTGGCGTCAGACACCTGGTTCTCGATCTGCAAGCAGCACGCACCCGCCAGGATCAGTTCTTTGGCGAGCAAGTAAGTTGCGTGCTCGTTGCCGAAGCCAGCATCAATGTCCGCAATGATTGGAACAACGTGGCTTTCGAACGTGTCGATACGGTAGATGATTTCGTCGAGCGCAGCTTGATCGGCGCCCGCTTCTTTCGCGGCATTCAGCTCTTGGAAAAGATCATTCAGCGCAACTTCGTCCGCCTGACGCAGAGACGTGTAGATCTCTTTGATGAGATCCGTCACAGCGGTTTTCTCATGCATAGACTGGTCCGGCAGGTGGCCGAAGCTGTTACGCAGACCAGCAACCATCCAACCTGACAGGTAGATATAAGTGCCTTTGGCGGTGCCGCGCATACGCTTTACCGCTTTGATCTTTTGGTGCGCGTGGAAGCCTGACCAGCAACCAAGAGACTGGGTGAACTTAGAAGAGTCAGCGTCATAAGCTGCCATGTCTTCGCGCATCACGCCGGCCATCGCTTTGGCGACGTCGAGGTGGGTATTGTAAGTGTTCTGGATTTTCAGCTGCACGACATCTTCGACGCTAATGCCAGAAGAAGTTGTGCCAGATGGGTAACGCTTCAGCGTGTCTTCCATGAGTTGTTTGTAAGTTGGACGTTGGGTCATGGTTTTATCCTCGTCTAAAATCTACTTGTGTCTGGGTGGAATTAATTGGCGCCGCGAAGGACGTCGTAGGCTGGTAGGGTCAGGAAGTCGGCGAGCGTTTCGCCCGTCGCCGTTTGGACAAAGACTTCCGTGGCTTCTGGGTAGCGGCCCTCGGCATAAGCATTGTCGCCCAAGGTCGCTTTGATCTTGCCGAGCTCATCGCTCAGCAGCGCATCAAAAGCGGCGGCGGTGAAAACTTCAGAAGACCCGTCTTCTTTCTTGTATTCGGTGCCATGTGTGAGCCACTGCCAAAGCTGACTGCGAGAGATTTCGGCAGTCGCCGCGTCTTCCATCAGATTGTGGATCGGCACAGCGCCGCGGCCACGTAGCCAAGCAGCAGTGTACTCGATGCCAACTGAAATATTGGTGCGGATACCAGCTTCGGTGACGTCACCGGTGTGCGGGCTTAAGAGCGACTCTTCGGTAATGTTCGGGAACTGGCGCTGGCTCAGAACCTGGTTGGCCTTCGGCATTTCAGCGTCGAACACTTCCATCGCCACCGGCACCAGATCAGGGTGCGCCACCCAAGTGCCGTCATGGCCTTGTTGGGCTTCGCGCTTCTTATCCGCACGAACCTTGTCGAACGCCGCAGCATTGGCTTCTTCATCGCCTTTAACCGGGATTTGCGCAGCCATACCGCCCATCGCGTGGGCACGGCGACGGTGACAGGTTTGGATCAGCTTCAGCGAATAGGCCTTCAAGAAGGCGCGATCCATGCCGACCTGCGCGCGGTCTGGCAGGACATATTCGGGGTGATTGCGCAGCGTTTTGATATAGCTGAAGATGTAGTCCCAGCGGCCGCAATTGAGACCAACAATGTGATTGCGCATCACATAAAGGATCTCATCCATTTGGAAGGCGGCAGGCAGAGTCTCGATCAGCACCGTTGCTTTGATCGTTCCATTCGGGATTCCAAGCGCCGCCTGGGCGAAGTTGAAGACATCATTCCAGAGGCGCGCCTCTTGGTAATTTTCCATTTTCGGCAAGTAGTAGAACGGACCTTTTTCTTGCTCCATCAAGGCTTTGCCATTGTGGAAGATGTGCAGACCGAAATCGAACAAGCTCGCCGACATTGGATTGCCATCAACGAGAACATGCGCCTCTTCAAGGTGCCAGCCACGCGGGCGAACAAGCATGGTCGCTGTTTCATCATTCAAGCGATAGGACTTGCCACGAGCCTCATCATCAAAGGCAAGATCACCAGCCGCATAGTCAATCATGTTGGCCTGACCTTCGACCATGTTTGTGAAGGTCGGCGATGACGCGTCTTCGAAATCGGCCATGAACATTTTCGCGCCAGAGTTCAGCGCGTTGATCATCATCTTGCGATCAACCGGGCCGGTGATCTCAACTCGGCGATCTTGCAGCGCTTTAGGAACCGGCGCGACTTCCCAGACTGATTTACGAATATGTTCCGTTTCAGGCGGGAAGCTTGGCATTTCGCCATCATCAAAGCGCATCTGTGCCAATTTGCGATTCTCGAGCAGAATTTTGCGCTGCCCCCCAAAGCGGCGCTCAAGGTCGGCAATGAACAAAAGGGCCCGATGGGTCAGAACACGCTCATACTCCGGTGGGACCGCACCCACCACCTCAGCCGGACGGCGATGGCGGGGGGTTGTATTGGCAGCGGCGACTGCGTCTTGAATTAGCGTGCCAGACATGGCGGACTCCTGATTTTTGTAATTGTCCCCCTCTATTTACAAAACCCGTGCCACGTCCATACCCAGCCCCATATCTATTGGGTTTCATTGTTTGTTATGTAAATTTTTGTATGTAATGTTTGTAAATGTTGTTATAGGTAATAGTCGTGAAAAAGAAGCTCATTATCGGCCCACGCGTGAAGCGTTTGCGGACCCAACTCGGCCTGACCCAGGCCGAGTTTGCGCGCCGTCTTGATGTGTCTGCGACCTATGTCAATTTGATCGAACGCAATCAGCGCCCGGTGAGCGCGGCTGTGCTCCTCAAACTCGCCGAGGAGTTTGATATCAACGTTGCTGAGCTTGCGCAGGATATGGATGCGGGGCTGGTCAATGAGCTGGTCAGTGCGCTGCGCGATCCAGTCTTTGGCGGGGTTCAAATCGGCAAGAATGAGCTTGAGGACCTGGTTGGCGCGAGCCCGGAGACGATCAAAGCTTTCTTGCGCCTCCACGAGCGCTACCGCGAACTCGCCCTCAGCACCTATTCTGACGCCAATCCCTTGGCGGATCGAGAGAAGGTTGAATTGCTCGAAGAGAGCGCGCGTCCCGTTGAGCGCGTGCGCCAATTCCTGCACGAACAGAACAACTACTTTCCAGCGCTCGATGAAACCGCGACAGCTTTCCATGCGGAGCTGACCGCTGGGCGCCAATCGATTGAAGCGGCGATCCAAGAGAAACTGGAAGAAAAGTACAAGCTGCGCATTCGCGTGCTGCCAAGCTCAGCCATGCCCTCTTCTTTCACCTATTTCGACCGGCACCGCTCGGGCATCGACATTTCAGAGCTCCTGCACCCAACCGGACGGCAATTCCAGCTCGCCTTTCAATTGGGCTTGTTGGAGTACCGCGATCTCATCGATGACATTGTAAAATCATCCGGACTAACGGAAGAAAGCGCTGTGGGGCTTGCACGCGTTTCGCTCGCCAACTACTTCGCCGCCGCCTTGCTGATGCCGTATGATGCGTTCCTGAAAGCTTGTGAGGATACGCGCTATGACGTGGACCTGCTCAGCCACCGCTTTGGGACGAGCTTTGAGCAAACCGCGCATCGGCTGACCACGCTGCAAAAGCCGGACGCCAAAGGCATTCCCTTCTTCTTCCTGCGCATCGATGCGGCAGGGAATGTCTCGAAGCGCTTCAGCGCCGGCCGGTTCCACTTCTCGAAATTTGGCGGCGCCTGTCCGCGCTGGAACATTCACCGCACCTTCGAACAGCCTGGCGAAACGCTTACTCAGCTGATCCAAATGCCGGATGAGACGACTTACGTGTCGATCTCAAAAGCGATCAATCGCTCGCGCGGGCATCATGGGCGTCCGCCAGCGCGGGTCGCCATTGGGCTAGGCTGCGACAAAGCCTACGCGGACAGTCTCGTCTATTGCGACCGCCTCGATTTGGCCTCGCAGAAACCGACTCCGATTGGTGTAAACTGCTATCTGTGTGACCGGCAGAACTGCGCGTCGCGCGCGCATGCGCCGCTCAATCGCAGGCTTAAATTTGATGCCCATGCGCGCGGCATTTCGCTTTACGAGTTCGAGCCGGTTCGCCCGAAAGAGCCTTAGCGCGTTTTAATCGCGCCCTCCGGCACGGCACCTTTACCTCTCCGCTCATTTCCGCCATTTGAGAAGGCAAGAACAAGCCATGCTCAATGGAGCCAATTGAATGAGTGAAACGCCCGTCTATCCCGTCCCTTCTGAATTCGCGGCCAAAGCGAACCTGACCCCAGAAAAGTATCGCGAGATGTATGCTGCGTCTGTGGCGGATC
>CAYNUI010000205.1:1973-4629 GCA_964400185.1 uncultured Hyphomonas sp. | reverse complement strand
GATCCGCCACAGACGCAGCATACATCTCGCGATACTTTTCTGGGGTCAGGTTCGCATTGGCCGCGAAATCAGAGGGGACGGGGTAAACGGATTGATCAGTCATGTTGAATGCTCCATCGGCCATAGCTTCAGATCCTTTTGCTAGAATGCGTATTTTGTAGAGAAGGTAAATCGCGTGATCTCGCCGTCTGCGCCGCTTTCAAGCTCGCGAAGACCATGCATAAGCTCGACACCCGTTGTGACCTTGGGGGCAATGTCCCAAAGGATCGCGCCATAGGCGGATTGAACGGACTTGGTCACGGCCCCGCCAAGATAGTCTGGATTATCGACAAACAGTCCTGAGTAACCGAGGTTTAAGCGCGCCGTCTCTCCGAAGGGGTGCCGCCATGCAACGAGACCACCATAGCTGGAGATGGCTTCGAGGTCTCCGTTCGGATCAATCGCGGTTGCGCGGCTCGCAGCGAGGCCAATATAGCGCCCAATCCCTTCGCCGCCCGTCACGTTGAAACGAATGTCGTCTTTGTCGCCGACTTTAACCCGGCCTGCGACACTCAGGCCAAACCCATAGGTCTCTTCTTCCGTCGCCCCAAGGTCCGCACGCAATTGACGACCAATTACAGCGACAGAGACATTGCCATAATCGCCTTTGAAATTGTAACGCGCGACGAGGTCCGGCAGGAGATTCTCGTCCCTCGAGCCAATGTTCAGACTGGTCGTGTTGGGGTTCTCAACCGCGAACTGCCAATTTCCATTTGTGTAGCGAACTTGCGCTTGGCGGACAAAGACCATGCCATCGGAAAGGATCAGGAAGCTCGCGCTTTCTGGAATGGCAGACGTGTTCTGGAAGGTCGACCATTCCTGACCGACGCGCCAATTGCCGTAATCGATATACGCCCGGCGCAAACGCGGGCTGTAAGAATTCGAGACCAGTTCGTTGCCCTGCGCAGAGCCGAGAAAGTCCATTTCCAGATACCCGGTGACAGACTTTTCGCCGATTGGCTTTTGCGCCGTGATGGCGAAGCGAGAGGCTTGCGCCGTTATGTCTGTGAAGCTGGTTTCTTCGCCGCCAATTGGCGTTGCGCTCGGGATGTAGAAGTCGCGGGCGATTGAGTTAGAAGCAATGCCTCCGTCGCTTAGCGTCGTCGCGTGGGCGTCCACGTCTATAAATCCGGCGAGTTTAAACGTTGTGTCGCCGACCATGAAGCCTGTATTGGTGGCGAAGGTTCGGTCTGTCGGCGCGGCGCGCTCAACCTTATCCAGACGCACAATGGCTTCATCCATATCCGCGCGTTCGGCAGCGAGCTCCGCCTTGAGTTCCGCGACCAGCGCTTCCAAAGCAGCGACGCGATCTTCAATGTCGCTAACGTCCGCTGTTGCCATTCCTGTTAGCCCAAGCGCCGTGCCTGCGAGCAATCCGACTTTCAATCCTTTGAGCATGCCTTCCTCCGCATTTTTGTATGAGGAGAGTATTTCTGGAAGGCAGGACCCGCGCTATTAGCCATTGGTGTTACGACTTTTGTAGTAGGGATTTTTCCCTATAGGTTTGATAATCTGGGCTGGTAGGAGTGAGTCTGCGAAAGACCGAAAATCGGCGAGACGCGACTTGGGAGGAAACAATGGCGACAGCGCCAAAAGCTCTGATTATTGATGATCACCCACTGTTCAGGGACGCCCTGGAGGCGGCACTCTCATCAGCAAGTTGCGCGACCGCAAAGGCCGTCCACGCCGGGTCCATCAAGGATGCTTTAGAGCAATTGCGGGAGCAATCTTTCAACCTCGTGCTGCTGGATCTCAATCTCACCGACGCGCAGGGTTTTGACGGCTTGGCACGGTTGCAGTCGGAAGGAGTCACCTGTCCGATCGTCGTCGTCTCTGCGACGGAATCAGATCGCGCGTTTCGGCAATCGAAAACGCTCGGAGCGGCAGGATACTTGCCCAAGAGCCTGGGCTTAGATGATCTCGCCGCCGCGCTTGCGACGGTCTTAGACGGCGGTCAGTGGTTCCCAGAGGGCCAGAGTTCAGCGCCTGAGGATGAACAGGGTGCTGAGCGCGTGGCGAGCTTAACTCCGGCACAACGCCGCGTGATTAGCGGGCTCTCAGATGGGCTGCTGAACAAGCAGATTGCCTATGAGATGGGAATTTCGGAAGCGACCGTGAAGGCGCATATGACGGCGATCTTCCGGAAACTCGGCGCCAATAATAGAACGCAGGCACTTCTCATCTATAAGTCAGCTTTGGGCTTGGATGATCATTCCGCAGCATAAGGCGTTTTGCTACTGGTTTGGTCTGTCAGAAAGCTTCGAATTTCATTCGGGTCCGCCGGTTTGCGTAGAACCATTACATTGCGTTTGAGGGCTCGTTCAGACAGCTGCGGGGTGGCTTCCGCCGTGAGCAAAGAAACCCGAACTTTTGGATTTGCCTCTGTCATCCTTAGGATGAGATCTAGTCCCGTCTCGTCTTGTTTGAGTTGATAGTCTGCTAGGACGACCTGGATCGGTTCTTGATCAAAAATGCGCCACGCGTCCTCGATGTTTTGAGCGGTATAGACCCGACACCCCCAGTGGCCGAGCAATGCGCGCATTCCGTCGAGGATGAGTTGCTCATCATCGACGCAAAGGACGCATAGCCCGTCCGTCGATTGATCCGGGGCTGCCGT
>CAYNUI010000205.1:0-1873 GCA_964400185.1 uncultured Hyphomonas sp. | reverse complement strand
ACATCGAGGCCGACGGCTTGCGCCATCGGACGGGCTTCGTCTGCGAGGTCTTCCAGTAATGGGCCGAGCGGGATTTTGCGCGGCTGCGGTTCAACGCTGGAATGATCCAGACGAGAGATGTCGAGCAAGCCTTTGAGCAGTTCATCCGCTGATCTGACGGCGCGATCCGCCTTTGCAAGCAGTTCCAAATTGGCGTGCTTCTCACCGCCATCCACAGCGCCCAAGAAGAGACGCGCCGCATTCAAGGGCTGCAAGAGATCATGGCTCGCAGCTGCTAAGAACCTGGTCTTAGAGGCATTGGCGCCTTCTGCCTCTGCGCGAGCGGCTTCGAGATCTTCGGCCATGTCCTGTAGGGCTTGGGTGCGATTTTGAACGCGCTGCTCCAGAGTTTCATTGGCCTCGATGAGGGCCTTCTCGCGATGCTTGTCTTCTGTGATGTCCGTGAATGTGGTCACGTAACCACCGCCGGGCATCGGGCTACCAATAATTCTGAGGTATCGTCCGTCAGGGTTTTGCCGCTCATATGAATGGGGACGTCCAGCTCGAATATGAGCGATGCGACGGTCTGCTTCTTGGCTCGGGTCTCCATCGATCCAGCCTGTCACGATGTTGTGCTGAATAAGTTTAGAGATAGGCTGACCGAGTTTTACGAGGCTTTCCGGGTAAGCAAACATCTCGACATAGGCGCTGTTCCAGGCGACCAGGTTCTGTTCGTGATCGACAACGCTGATGCCTTGTTCGATGTTTTCGAGCATGGACTGGAGCATGTGGCGGTCGAACCGCTCTGCTTGTGTATGCTGATCCAAAATTGACAGAACATCGCCAAGGGCGACATCGGCGCCCGCAATCGCTGAGGACATAACAACACGCGCCGATGAACCTCCAAGTGCGCTTGCAAGGAGGCGTTCGGTGCGTTGAACTAAGCGCCAATCCGCCGGTTCGTTTCCTTGCGTGTCGACTCCTAACTCTGTCGCAAACTCGTCAAACGCGTGCGTGACGGCATCCGCGCTCAAGAAGCGAGAGGCTAAAGCCTGTAGGCCGTCTGGCGTCACTTGGTGCTGGATCGCTTGCGACGGGGCACTAAGTCCGCTCGAACTTGCATTCTCTCCAACAAAGGCCGCCGCTTGAATGCGATCCCGAAGTCTCTCGGGCGATCGAATGGACGCGACGACAAATCCGATCGTGTTGAGGCCGAGGCTCCAGAACACGCCGTGTACCAGACTGTCTCCGAAATCGAGCCCAAACAGCGCGTGCGGATCTAGCCAAGTGGGCAGCACGTTGAGCATTGTCTCGTGACCGACAAGTGCCGGAACGAACAAGGTATAGGCCCAAACGATGAGCCCAAGTGACAACCCCCACACAGCGCCAGACTGTTTTGCGCCACGCCAGTAAACGGCGCCCAATAGGGCCGGGGCGAACTGCGCCGCCGCAGCGAATGAGAGGAGACCAATTTGCGCGAGTGCTTCGCTGCTTCCGCCGATGCGAAAGTAGCCATAAGCAAGGAAGATGATACCAGCGATGACAATACGACGGATCGATAGAATGCGTGCGCCCGCATCGCCGCTAATGTTGGAGAGATGCCCAGAGCGCATAAACGCCGGAACGATCAGCTCGTTTGTGACCATGTTTGAAAGCGCAATCGTTGCGACAATCACCATGCCGGTCGCTGCAGAAAACCCACCCAAAAAGACAAGCATCGCGAGCCACGCATTATCGTGCACGAGGGGCAATTCGAGAACATAGAGATCGGCCGGAATGGCGCTCGGCAGCCCGCCAGCACCCGCCAGTGTAATTGGGATAACAACCAGGCTCGTCACCAACATGTAAAGCGGGAACAACCACCTTGCGAGCGAAAGGTCTTGATCTCCACGCC
>CAYNUI010000204.1:0-4646 GCA_964400185.1 uncultured Hyphomonas sp. | reverse complement strand
CTACGCGTCAGCCGCGTCGAAGACCAAAGAGAAGGTCACGGGAACCGCAGGCGTGATCGACGTCAAACCCGCAACTTCGCGCAAAGCTTCCAGCCCCGCTTCCAAATTGAAATCGGCGACGTGGACGACGACCGGCTCGCTGGTCGACACTTCAACCCGCGCGTCCGCGATGCGAGTGACAAAGACGCTGGCGTAGACATAAGAGTCGACGCCGTGCAGCGACAGCGTACCCTCCACCTCTGTTTCGAGCCGCTCGCCAATCGCCAGGTCCGAAAACTCAGCTCTGTCGACGGCCACACGAATTTCCGCCTCTGGATAGGTCTCCGTTTCGAAGAACATGGACTGCATGCGCTCATTGCGAAGATCGATTTTGGTTTCGACCTCAGCGAGCGGAATCGTGATGATGGTCTCACCGCTCTCGCTGATCTCGCCTGACAAGCCAGGGAAATAGTGGGTCTCAATCAGCTCATCGACTTTGATGGAGGCAAAGGCGATTTTCGATGCTGCACCATCTAAAGACCAAGACCCCGCTATTTCCGAAAGAGGTGTCGGCGACGCGGATCCCACATTTTGCTGGCCTTGCCCGCACCCAACGAGCGCCAATGCCATCAAGCCCGCGCTGATCGACGTCATAACCTTCATAAAGCTCACCTGCCCTTTTCTATGACCAAGATACTAGGGTGAATCCCGGCTCTGTCGACTTCAATTACACCACCGTGATCGACGGCCACGTCACTGAGCTGGCGAGCGCCCCGAGCCAATTGACCCGCTTGAGCCGCCATGACTAAGTTGCGGCATGTTCCGTATTATTGTTCCACTATTTGTATTGCTCGCCGCGTGCGGTGGGAGCGATCTTCCGCCCGAACCCGCCAATCTCTGCGAAGACCCGGGCGCCCGTTGTGTCAGCGCGCCGGTGCGGGATGTTTTGGCGGTGGATGGGGATACGTTTGAACTGCAACGCGCGACCGAACGCATTCGCCTCCGCCTGATTGGATGGGACAGCCCGGAGACGGGAAATAGCGCCGGCTGCGCCGAAGAAGACGCGCTTGGCCAAAAAGTCGAAGTGCGGGCGAAAGCACTGTTTGAAGCGGGCCAAACCCTCACCTTCAAACCCGAAGGCACAGACCGCTTCGGGCGGGTGCGGGCGCATGTCTATCTAGACGGGACCCATATTGGATGGTTGCTGGCCAAGGACGGGCTTTCAAAGCCGTGGAAGTCTGAAACCGTCAAACCCACATGGTGCCCAGATCTCTAGCATTACATTGCTGCAACTTGCGTCTAAGGCCCAAGCTTTGCTTGAATGGGACAAATGCATGATTTTGAAGCACAATTCCATCCAGGTCGAACCTGGTTCTTTACCCTCAATCTGGCCGAGCGGAGCAGCTCGCAGCTGACCCGCCATGCTGGTTTGTTGGCGGAAAGCTCGCGCGATGTAGAGGGCCTCTACCCGTTCCAGACCTTAGCTGCGGTCATTCTCCCTGATCATATGCACGCCATTTGGACCCTTCCCGAAGATGATCGCAACTATGATCGTCGGATCGACCACCTGCAATCCGGGTTCACGCGTCGTCTCATTGATGGCGGTCATGTCGACAAAGCGGATCGCGCCTCAGCGCTTTGGCACCCGCGTTATTGGGACTATCAAATCCGCGACCTTGTCGATCTGGAGCGCCATATTGGCTACATTCACGGCAATCCGGTGAAGCATGGCTTGGTGAGCCACCCGGACAAATGGCGCTATTCGACCTGGCATCGATACCGAGATCAGGGCTTTGCCCTTTGGACCGACAAGGCGCTTGGCACTGTCGGCGAAGCATAGGGCCTTGAAGGCGGCGCGCACCGCCCTCCCCAAAATCCCCAATAGGAAAGGCCGCCACTGCGAGGGGACAGGGCGGCCTTTTTGAATTGAGGTATGAAACTTAGTGGCGGTTGCTCAGTCGAGCGCGACGCCGACGCCGCTTGTCCAACATGCTTGGGCCTGTCTCCTCTTGTACTTCGGGAGCTGGGGCTTTGATGACGACGGCGGGCTTAGCAATTTGGAGGGCATTGATTTGCGCCGTCTCAGGAGAGATGCGAGGACCCGCGATTTGGGTTTGCTCAGTTTCGCGGACTTGCGGGGTCATGGTTTTTTCCTTTATGAATTCAGGCGGTTAAGCCTAATCAGCGGGGGTTGAAGAGTGAGGTTTGTTCCGCCGATGAATAGGACTTGGGAACGAATTATCGTTTTTCAATAATAATTTATCGATTTTTGGCAATTATTTTGAAAAAGCTTTTAGATTCAAGGCTCTAAAAAGTACGATTTTTGCAAATCGGCCCTTCAAAGCGCATTCGAATAGGCTCGGGTATTCCCTTTAGCCTGCCCAAACGTCCAGCACATATCGGCCATTAGAGGAAAACTCCTCCATCCAGGCCTCTGCTTCGGCAAAACTGACATCGGCTTCTTCGGCATACATTTTCGTCAAAGCCCGGCGCACGTCGGGTTCCATGCTCGCACCATCCCCGCAAACATAGACGATCGCGCCTTTTTGGATGAGCTCCCAAGCTTTGACTTGCTGTTGGCGAAGAACATCTTGGACATAGATCCGCTCGGCCTGCGCGCGGGAAAACGCTGTATGAAGCTCAATCAGTCCTTCCGCTTCGGCCGCGTTCAGCTCGTCCTCATAGATGAAGTCCTGATCTGGATGACGGCAGCCAAAGAAGAGCATAGCTTCGCCGAGCTCCGCCCCGTCCGCTTTCGCACCTCTACGCGCCTGTATAAAGCCACGGAAAGGCGCAAGCCCCGTGCCTGGTCCGATCATTATAAGAGGCACAGATGGGTCCTCAGGCAGCCGGAACGGCGAACTTGGGGGCTGGACGACCGCCTGGACGATGTCACCCTCGCTGAGACCCGACAGGTGGGTCGAGCAGACGCCCTTATACGTCCCGTGTCCGGATCGCGCTGGGCCTTCAACCACGCCAACCGTGATCGAACACCGATCGGCAGCATCCGCCATCGACGACGAGATGGAGTAATAGCGTGGCGTCAGCCACGGGATGAGTTCCAAAAAGACCGCAAAGGGCAGCTCGCAGGCGGGGAACTCTTCCAAAATGTCGAGCACCGATTTGCGCTTCGCCTGAACCTCTTTGCGATAAAGATCGACACCATCTTTTTCGGGCGCAGCCAAGGCTTCGAGCTTCGGCTTGCTGTTCGGACAATGGGTGTGGGTGGCGAGGATGCTGATATCTTTGCGGGTGGCGACCGCTTGCAGCTCTCCGTACCGTTCAGCGAGGCGGCGTACAGAAAACGTGCTGCCACTCGGAAATGGTCCGCGCATCTGGCTGCGCGATTCAATTCGAATGAAGGCCTCGCCATCAATACCGATCCGCTTCAGCGCCCTTTCGACCAGTTCCGGCGGGTTGATCGGCACGACGCAGAGATGGTCGCCCGGCTCATAAGTAACGCCGTCCGGCAGTTCGATCTCAATATGGCGCGTGGAGCGAACCTCATAGCTACCTTTCACCGGCGTCTGCAACTCGCGATTGGCGAGAACGCGCATGTCCATGGCCCCGGCCTGGTGAGCGACTGGGTTAGCCGTGACGCTTTCCGCGATCTCCACTTTATAGAGCGGCTCAGCCGCGATGGGAGCGGAGAAGTCGATGCCAATATCGAGCGCTTCGCCGAGCGTCGGCCAGAGCGTGTCGAGCCAGGTCTGGAACTGTCCATCCAAGTCATCGCGCGCATCGCCCTCGCCGCGAGTTGCGAGACGCGTCGCGCCGAGGGCTTGCAGGCGATCATCAATCTCACGTGGCACAGTTTGGAAGGTGGCGGCCCAATCGCGGCTGCCGCACCCGAACACCATGTAAGAGACGCCTTCGACATCGGCGGCCTTTGCCTCATCCAGCCAGGACAGGAACTTCGCCGCATTGTTCGGCGGCGCGCCATTATAAGAGGCGCTGAGAATGACCACGGCGCCCTCTTTCGGAAGCTTGCCGACATAATCGTCGAGCGAGGCCATGGTGACGTCAAAGCCGTTCACCTCGCCGACTTGCGCAACATCGCGGGCAAGCCCTTCAGTGGTGCCGAGATTGGAGCCATAGAGGACGCAAAGTTTGGTATCATGCTTCGGGCGCCGGGCACTTGAGGTGGTCTTACCCTCGTCCTCGTCTGGCGCCGCGCTTGGCCCTGTGCCGCGGACAATATCGTCGCGCACACGGACTTTGATGCGGAAATCATCCGGCTTCAGCGACAGCGTCTCTTTGATCTTCAGCTGATAGTCGGTGTGGTCGAACAGGTGGAAGCGCTGGAGCAGCATGCCCATGACCATGACCGCTTCCTGCATGGCGAACTGGCGGCCAATACACGCGCGCTGGCCATTGCCAAACGGCTTATAGCCGGCTGGGTGACGGGTCGCTTCCGCCTCACCCATAAAGTTGTCAGGATTGAACGCATCTGGATCCGTGCCCCAGACCGTCTGGTCGCGGTGGAGCGACAGGCCGAGCACGGAAATGAACGTGCCTTTGGGCAGCTTATACTTGCCGCCAATCACCTCATCCTCAAAGGGTGAGACACTAAACGCCGGCGCCGTCGGCCACAGCCGCAGCGCCTCTAACAGGACCGCGCGGATATAATGCAGCTGCCCAATCTGCGCCATGCTGGGCGGGATCGA
>CAYNUI010000203.1:0-4651 GCA_964400185.1 uncultured Hyphomonas sp. | reverse complement strand
TGCACGACCACGACTGAGCTGCTCCAGCGCAAGTATGACAATAAGCACATTCGCGCCGTGATCTCGGTGCTCTTCCTTCTGGGCAACCTATTCATTTTCCTGCCGGCCATCCTGTATGGCGGCTCGCTCTTCTTGAAGTCGACAACTGGCGCAGACTTTTCTGGCGTCCTCGGCGAGCGGCTGTTCACCGGCACGCCCGTTGAAGTGGACTCGACCATTTTCGTGATGGCCATCACCTTCGCGATTGTGGGTGCGCTTTACGCAATCCTTGGCGGACTGCGTGCGGTAGCGGTGTCCGACACCTATAGCGGCGTCCTCATTCTGTCGCTCGCGGTCTTGGTCGTGATCCTCGCGCTCAATGCGATCAATTGGGACTTCTCCGGCGTTCCGGCGGAGCGGATGAACATGTTCCTTGGCAACGAGCTGGAGGATGGCAGCGAGACGCCTATCCCCTGGCACACGCTACTCACGGGGATGATCTTCATTCAGATCTTCTATTGGAGCACAAACCAAACCATCACCCAGCGGGCCATGGCGTCACCAACGGTTGAAGAGGCTCGCAAGGGTATCCTCGCCGCCGCCGGTATCCGCCTCCTGATCGTTCCGGTCATTGCGGTTGTGCCAGGCGTTGTCGCTTACAAGCTTTATGGCGATGTCGGCGATGCGGCTTATGGCATGATCGTTGGCGATATCTTGCCGCCGGTTCTGTCAGGCGCCTTCGCTGCGGCGATCGCGGCGGCCGTGCTGACGACGTTTAACTCCATCCTCAACGCTTCCGCGGCGCTCTATGTTTGCGACTTCCACGAGTCCTATATTGAAGAAGCGCGCGATGTGCCGAAGCTCAGCATGTATGTGTCGATTGCGATGACCGTGCTTGCGATTTTGCTGGTGCCGGTCTTTGCCTCTCAAGAGAGCATCATCAATACGGTGCAGCAGCTTTATGGTCTGCTTTCCATGCCGATCCTGTCCGCCTTTATCGTTGGCTTAGCCTTCCGAAATGTCAGCGCTTGGGCGGCGATTATCGGCGTCGTCACTGGCGTCTTGGTCTATGCGATTTTCAGCTTCAAGCTCTACAGCTTAATCGGTATCTCGCCCGAAGAAGGCTTTGGCGCAACGCTCGCTGGCGTGCACTATATCCACTATATGTTTGTCACGCTGGTGGTGAGCATTGGAACCGCGCTTCTGTCCAACCTGATTGTGTTCGGACGCAAAGCAGAGCTGACCATTGGTCAGTCCGCTCCGGCCCCAGCAGAATAGTTAGACTTCAGGCTTAGTCATCCCCCGCGACGTGGAGTTCCATCTCCGTGTCGCGGATGGCCTGCATAAAGGCTTCGGGCGGGGATTGATCGGTGAATAAGTGATCAATGTCATTGTAGTGGCCGAGGCGCACCATGGCGCGGCGCCCAAACTTGGCATGATCCGCGACCAGGAACACCGTGCGTGAGTTTTGAATGATCGCTTGGGCCGACCGGATCTCTTGATAGTCAAAGTCTAAGAGCGATCCATCCTCATCGATGCCGCTGATCCCGATCACGCCAATGTCGAGGCGGAACTGCTTGAGGAATTCTGTCGTCGCTTCGCCGACAATCCCGCCATCTGATTGACGCACAAAGCCTCCCGCGATCATCACATCCGACCCATCGGTTTCGCGCATCATGTTCGCGATATTGATGTTGTTGGTGACGATGCGCAGGTCCGTTCGCCCGACCAATTCTGCGGCGAGCGCTTCTGTCGTGGTTCCAATGTTCAAGAACAGCGAGGCGCCATCCGGAATACGTTTGGCGACCATGCGGGCAATCTTGCGCTTGCCATCCATACCTTCATTCAAGCGGTCTTGATAAGGTTGGTTGTAAGCGTTGCCGATCCGGCCTGCACCACCATGGAAGCGTTCGATCAGGTCGAGCTCGCATAGCAAGTTGATGTCGCGGCGAATGGTTTGCGGGGTCACGCCGAAATGGCGCACCAGCTGCTCAGTCGCGACATAACCTTGCGACCGGATCAATTCGAGGATTTCCTTTTGCCGCTGTGGCAAGTTCGAAACGTCGGCGTCGCTCATATCATCCCACCTCCAGAACACTTATTTTGTGCCCTGCAAGTCCCGTGTCAAATTCTCAACTGCGCATTAAACCGCTTCAAACCTGTAGATAAGACAGGTCTCTGGGTGCAATAGCGGAACTTGCAGACCAACATGGGCAAGCGCCTCACCCGGCAAGAGTGCCCCCTCCCCGTTCAGATCGAGCGCCTCAAGTACAGACGGCTTTGACACAGATTTCACCGGCGATGGCCAGACAATTTGGGTCCGGTAGACTTTGTTCGGATCGAGACCCGGAACGTAGATCCGGCCTGGCACTGTCTCCCGGTGCCCAGTCATATTGCACCAGGAGAACAGAGCTTGGGAGCGATCGCTTGAGACCACGCCAACGGCGTTCACATGAGCTGGCGTATCCAAGCGGTGGAAGTCGCCATCATGGATCAGATCGCGGTGCTGTTTATGCAAGGCAATGCCGGCCTTGAGCACGTCGAGATTGGCCTCGTCTTCTTCCAGTAGATTGAGCTCCATCCCCATATGTCCAAAGATCGCCGTCGCCACCCGCATCTGCATGGTCAGCCGACGTCCGGTGATATGACAGGTCTCGGGCCCGACATGCGCGCCCATGATTTCCAGCGGAAAGAAGTGCGAGGCCCCACGTTGAATACGCTGGCGATCGAGCGCGTCATTGGTATCCGAGGTCCAGATCCGGTCGGTACGACGTAGGATGCCGTAATCGGCGCGCGCCCCCCCGGACGAACAGCTTTCAATTTCAAGGTCAGGATGCGCTTCGCGAATGCGTTCGATCAAAGCATAAAGCGCTCGCGTTTGCTGATTAATTGCTGGTCGCCCGCGACTGCCGGGATGATGCACGTCGCGATTCATGTCCCATTTCACATAGCCAATGTCGTGGTCGCTGAGCAGCTTGTGCATGTGGTCGAACAAATAGTCGCTGACTTCTTCACGGGTCAGGTCGAGCACAAACTGACTTCGGAATGGCACCTGCTCAACGCCGTCGGCATGCAAGATCCAATCGGGATGATTGCGAAACAGCTCGCTGTCCGGGTTGACCATTTCTGGCTCGAACCAAAGGCCAAACTCCATGCCGAGATCGGTCACGTGTTTCACCAATGGGCCGAGGCCTTCAGGATAGACATCTTCCGAGGGCCACCAATCGCCCAGCCCGGCTTTGTCATTGCGCCGGGACCCGAACCAGCCATCGTCTAGAATATACCGCTCGGCCCCGACCTCAGCGGCCTTTTCCGCCAAGCGGAACAGCTTGTCTTTGTCATGGTCGAAATAGACCGCTTCCCATGTATTATAATGGATCGGGCGCACCTTGCGGTCGATCCGGCCATCCATGACTGTGTTCTTCAAATGCTGGTGAAACTTGCGCGACAGGGCGCTGAACCCACGACTGGTAAAGCCAGCATAGAGGCGCGGTGTGCGATAGGTTTCGCCTGGCTCCAGCGACATCTCACCTGGGAAGAAATACTCGCCCATTTGCACAAAAGCGCGGCCATCGCTCAACCGGTCAACACGGACACGATTATTGCCGCTCCACCCTAAGTGAAAGGCGAAACAGGGCCCTGACTGTTCGTGGGTTTCATTGGTGCCGACGACGAGGCCGGGAAAGTTGTCGTGACTGGTGCGGCCATTCTTGTTCTCACGCACATAGCTCCCGATAAAGGGAGAGATTTCTTCCAAGTGAAACTCGCCTGACCAACGCCCGGTGAAGCCGAATAAGCGCGTCGCACGCGGGTCAAGCGGGAGGCTTGCTGAGGCACACCAATCGATGGAGAGCGCGGCATCTCCACGGTTCTCGATTTGGGTTTGGCAGGTCATCAAATTGCTGTCGGGATTGAAACCAATCAAATGTGTCGCGCGGACTTTGGTGGTCTCGTCATCACAAATGACTTCGACTCTGTGCGGTTCAGGCCGCAAGACCTTTGAGACCCGAAACAAGCTTGCCCAGGCGGTTCCATTGCGGTGCCCAGAAAAGCCAGAGAGACCCGCAATGCCCGACCCTGTTTCATTGAGCAGCGAGCTCGCCACTTCTGCGTCTGCGCCACCGGGCGCATGCTGACGGGTGGTCATCAGGCGCAACAGCTCCGGGTCCGAACCGGATAGTTTTGACCCCCAATACAAGATGTTCGGACGCGCCCCGATGGTGCAATCGAGAACCAGGCTCGTATTCCCGGCGGTCAAAGTCACATAGCCGTCTTTTTCTGTCATGCGCGTCTCTATGGATCTGAAGTGAATTCCTCTTCGGTCTATTTCGCAGAAAACGCAAATGTTGGAAATAGACTATTTTTTTGTCGATTCCGAAGATTTCTTGATCTCACAACATCGAATAAATGGCGCGATCGACGCGCTCGCACCACCACCCGATCGACCTGGAAACTTCTTTTTATTTATGTGAATAAGGGGATTTCAGGGACTTTTTCTCACATATCGAACCGTTTCTCATGGATTTTTCTGAAATGATCGAATACGAACGTAGCAGGGGTTAGGTGCGCTTGTTGCCTGCATCACACTACCGGGATCGATCGCGATGACAGATGCAATGAAAGTGCTAGAGCGAACCATAAGCGGGCGCGCGGTTCATCGTCGGCATCACGT
>CAYNUI010000202.1:2833-4683 GCA_964400185.1 uncultured Hyphomonas sp. | reverse complement strand
ATGGTCGGCTTTGGACGTTCCTCGATCGGCTCATCCGATGTGCCGAGAATGCGATCAACTTCGCGCTGTGGGACGGGCAAAGGCTTCTTACCGCCATCTGCACCCAGGAAGCCTGTCACTTTCGGCGTATCTTTGACCAAGTGATAAACATCGTCGGTCAGCTTCGCCTTCATCAGGACATAACCTGGGAAGTAACGACGCTCGATCGTCTTTTTCTTACCGCGGACAACCTCGACAACCTCTTCGGTTGGAACTTCGAGGTCTTCAATCATCTCATCGAGGCCCTTCATCGCGGCCTGATCACGGATCGCTTGTGCCACCTTCTTTTCGAAGTTGGAGTATGCGTGGACGATATACCATTTAGCCTCAGCCATGGGCGAAGCGCTCCTTAAATAAGTGGTCTAGCTGCCGAGACCGGTGATCCAACGGATCACCATTGAAATGAACTGATCAGACAGGAACAGGAACAGAGCGACGATGATCGACATGACGACGACCATGATCGTGGCTTGAATGGTTTCAGGTGTAGAGGTCCAAGTGACTTTACGTCCCTCGGCTTCTACCTGACGGGCGAAGGTAATTGGCCCAACGCTCTTCTTTTTGTCCGTGTCGGCCATTGTCTTAAGGTCCTGACTTTTAGGGTAAACCGCGTCCATAATGCGCATTCGCGCGCTTGTGAAGTCACTTGGGTGCAATGACTGAATTTGGCAAGCGCCGCGCCGCTAAGAATTGCCAAATTCCGGCACCGGAACACCAGGAACTTGAACGTCCAGCGCGAACAAGCTTCCCGCCATCGGCTGACGATCAAGCGCCGCGTCACTCAGCCCAACGCGCGCTGTTGTAATGTAGAGCGTGGTCAGATCTGGGCCGCCAAAGGCACAGCTGGTCGGACGCGATACGGGCAGCGAGACGACCCGGTCGATACTGCCATCTGGCGCATAACGCACGACCCGTGAGCCCGCCCATTGCGCGTTCCAGAGATAGCCCTCTTGGTCGACAGCTGAGCCATCAGGATAGCATCCTGCTTCGAGCGTGGAGGCGAAGACCCGCCGATTGGACAGCGCCCCAGTCTCTGGAGAATGGTCAAAAGCGAGGATCATCTGTTCGGCGCTGTCGCACGTGTAGAAGACAGTCCCGTCCGGCGAGAATTTCATCGTGTTGGTGACGAGCACTTCTGGAAGGCCAATGCGATCGACCGTCATATCCGGGGCTAGGCGGTAATATTGCCCTTCTGGCAAAGCCTCCGCATCATCCATCGTGCCGAACCAAAGGCTACCATCTGGCGCGATGCCAGCATCATTGGTCCGAAAGCCCTCCGGTTCATTGATATCCGCGACTTTCTCATAGTGCTCTGTGGCTGTGTCGTAACGTCCAACTTCACGGTCACCGATCATGATGAGGCCGCCATCCGCGAGCGCCAGCGCGCTCGCGTGGATCGGCAAATCGTAACGCCGCGTGTTGCCGGTTTTCGGATTGTGCCGATGAAGTTTGGCGCGCTTGATATCGACCCACCAGAGAAAACCCTCACTGGGGCTCCAAAGCGGACCTTCGCCGAGCATACAGCCAGTTGGGGCAACGCAAATCACTTCGCTCAATCTGATTCTCCGGTCCAAACCTGAGATCGGGGTCTCGACGGTCAGGTGGTGCTTGTCAATCTTGCTCGGGCCTCAAGCTTTAAGGCCGTTCAAAATGAGATCGATATGCGTGTCGAAATACGCATCGAGATCCAGCGGCTGAAATTGGTCAAAGACCAGCTTCCAAATACCCGCCACCAGGCCGCCTGCGACGACGTTTTGCATGAGGCCATGCGGCGGCATCTCCCGGAATTCGCCACGGGCCACGCCGTCTTC
>CAYNUI010000202.1:0-2733 GCA_964400185.1 uncultured Hyphomonas sp. | reverse complement strand
GGCGGCATCGATAAGCGCCGTGCGCTTGGCTTCTTTTTGCTGTTCGCGTTTGCTTTGCGGTTCTGCGGCCTGATCAGGCTCGATGACTTCGCTCATTCCGCCGGTCCTCCCAATTCCTCACCGCGGCTAAGGAGTTTGCTCAAGCGCTGCGGCAAGTTACGCAAATCCTCAATGATCAATGTGACAGCGGGCGTCACGAATAGGACCATAAAGCCGGATATCACGATTCCGAAACCGAGACTGACCCCCATAGGGATCAAGAACTGCGCCTGAGGGCTGGTCTCCAATAGCAAGGGGCCGAGCCCGAGCGCAGTTGTCAGCGTGGTCAAAAGGATTGGCCGGAACCGCCGTGCCGATGCATCAGCGGCTGCGGTCACCTCGTCTACGCCATCCAATCGATACTTGTTATACAAGTCGACTAGGACCACCGACGCGTTCACGGCGACGCCCGCCAAAGCCACAATTCCGAAAATTGAGACGAAGGACAGCGCATAGCCGAGCACAAAGTGTCCGAGGATCGCACCGGCGACGCCGAGCGGAATTGCAACGATGATCGCCAATGGTTGGAGGTATGACCGCAATTGCGTCGCCACCAAAGCGAAAATGATCAGTAAGACGATGAGGAAGGCCTGGCCAAGCGAGCTTAGATCTTCGTTCTGATCGCGGCTCGCGCCTGCCTGGGTCCATTTTAGACCGGGATAGGTTTGAACGAGACGCGGCATGACCTCTGTTGTGATCCGCTCGTTCGCAATGGTTGGGGTGCTGATCCCTTCGTCAACATCTGCGGTCACAGTCACAATTCTGCGCCCATCGATCCGATTGATCGAAGAGTAGGCCCGGCTTTCTGTGGTCTTCGCCACGGTATAGAGCGGGACGCTGCTCCCATCATTGAGGCGGATCCGCATCTGATTGAGCGTATCCAGTGTTTGGCGTGCAGCTTCCGGATAGCGAACGAAAACGCGAACTTCTTCGCGACCGCGTTGAATGCGCTGCACCTCTTCACCGAAAAATGTTTGGCGTACTTGGCGCGCAATATCGCTTGGGGTGAGGCCCGCCGCTCGGCCGGCATCGGTCAGTTCGAAAATAAGCTGTCGTTTGCCAAGGTCGAAACTGTCCTCGACTTGGTTGGCGCCGGGCAACCGCTCAATCTCGGCTTTCAGGGCATCTGAGGCAGCGATCAACGCATCTTCGTTTTCGTGCGCGAGCTCATATTCGATATCGGCGCCAAAGTTTCCGATGGAGCCCCCGAATGTCAATCGCTCAGCCCCTTCAATTCTGCCAAGTTCGGCCCGCCATTCGCGCTGAATTTCTGTGACGGACATCCGCCGGGTGCCAAAGGGAATAAGTTCGATTTGCACCTGGCCCAGGTTTTCAGACGCCGAGAAACCGGAATTCCCGAACGGCCCGCCGCCCTGCCCGGCATTGCCGCCAACCGTCAGCGCGACAGAGAGAAACAGATCCTCGCCGCGTTCTGTCTTCGCACGTTCTGCCACCGCGAAGGCCGCGTCGACAATCTTCGTCATCGCTTCATCGGTGCGCTCAAACGGCGTACCTTCAGGCATGACAAGACTGGCGGAGATATCGTTGCCCTCAATATTGGGGAAGAAAACAAATTTCACGAGGCCGCTGCTCACCAAGCTCATACACAGAATGAAGAAGGCGGCGGCGGCACCCACAGTGGCGTAACGCCATTGGGCAACGAATCTTACGCCACGACGTACGATCTTGTCGCTCACCCATTCGATCCGCTTCGCCACCCGGCTTTGAATGGCGAGCAACGGTCCTTTCGACCACGTCCGTCCGTGACTCAAATGACTGGGCAAAATCAAAAAGGCTTCCACCAAGGAGACGGTGAGCACGCAAATCACGACGATCGGAACCGCTTTCATAACATCGCCAAATGACCCACCGACGGTGAGGAGGGGTGAGAAAGCGGCAACGGTTGTCATGACCCCGACCAGGACAGGGGCGAGGACGCCGCGGACACCATCAATCGCGGCGCGCGGCCCGCTTTTGCCTGCGGCCATCTCAGCATCGATGTTTTCACCGATCACAATGGCATCGTCGACCACCAAACCGAGCACAATGATCAAACCGAACAGCGAAACCATTGTAATCGTGACGCCTGCTGCTCCAAAGAGGAGAAAGCCGCCCATGAACGCCGTCACGATGCCAATCGCGACCCAAACGGCAAGCTTCAGGTCGAGCATCAGTACGAGGAAGAGGAAGACTAAGGCGAATCCAAAAAGTGCGTTCCTGAGGAGCAAGTTGATCCGCTCGCGTAAGACTTGCGTTTGATCTCTGAACTGGACGACTTCTACGCCTTCCGGCGGTTGATAGGTCTCCATAAAGGCATCCACCGCTGCTTTTACGGCGATGACGTCCTCGGCTTCAGCGCGTGAGACCTCAACGAAGACGGCTGGACGTCCATTGTAAGTGTTCTTCAATGACTCACGCGTGAAACCATCGCGGACATTGGCAATATCGTCTAGGCGGATCTGCGAGCCATCTTCCAGATTGCGGATCACAATGCTCTCGAAGCCATCACCGGTTAAGCGCCGTTCATTGGTTCGAAGCAGAAACTCACCGGATTGGGTTTGGATAGATCCACCCGCGAGATCCAAAGACCCCGCCCGCACAGCGCGCGAGACATCATCGATCGAGAGCCCATATTTCTGAAGCGTATCTTCGCTAATCTCGATGGCGATTTCATAATCGCGGGCGCCTGACAGG
>CAYNUI010000201.1:0-4709 GCA_964400185.1 uncultured Hyphomonas sp. | reverse complement strand
TCGGCCTCCGACCTGATTATCGTGCCAACCATTCCAGACTTTATGTCGACCTTGGGTCTCGACCTCTTCACAGGGGACATCATCGAGAGCCTCAAAAAACGAGGCCTTTCGAACCGGCCTGTTGTGCTGCCGACCAAATTTGATGGCTCCGCACATCAGAGCATTGTTCTTGAAGCGATGCGCGATGGTGCCGCTGACCCCGAGAGCGAGTATGATATTTTCCAGACGGTGATCCCGCAAAAACCAGAGTTTGCGGCAAACCCGGTCGAGCTTGGCGCCAATCCAACGCTGGCGCAGAAATGGCCGGGGGATGCGCTTTCGACGGTGAACATGCTATATCAAGAAGTCCAGGCGCGCCTCTCGGCGCAGACGAACACAGCGGCAGCATAAATATGGCTCTTACTCCGGATGGACGCGCGGCGCTTACGGCCATCCTCGCTCATGAGGATCTCTTCCCGCGTGTCAAAGATGCGGACCTTTCGGCGGCAGCGATTAAGCTTGCGCGAAAGCAAATCATCGCTGCGGGCCTGACCCGTGATGACTTGCTCGAGCTGAAAGCGAAGCTCGGCGATGACATGTTCGAGAAGACACTCGACAGTGTTACTCCGCATCACATCAAACTCCTCGCCCGGCGCCTCGATCGCAACGCACCGGAGATTGAGGTGAATACAGGAAGCTCTGCGCTCTCTTATGTGAGGCAAATCTTAGCTGGAGAGGGCGACCAATCAACGGAGCCCAGCAACACTTCGCCAATCGTTGAAGACAAGCCTGTCAAGAACAAATATCTCGGCCGCAAGGCTTTCCGTACTGGTCGTTAGTGGCTGGGTTATTAGAAACACTCCGCCATTCGTTCCTGTTCGATTAAATAAGATTCTGCGTATGAATGCGCGGACGCATCGGCTTAGGCGAAACTAAATCTACCTGGCGAAGCGATGCAGGTAGCCTAGCCAACCGGGTCTGCCAAACGTTCCTGTCTCCTAGAATTTAGAGCGACCGAGTCTCCGTTTCTTTACGTTTTTTCACTCGCCTTACAGTGCATCAATTTTGTATAAATGCGCATCTAATCTGGACCACTATAAAATAAAGATTGGTATCGCGGCGTTTTGACGCCAAGCTTGCGTCATGTCCATCATGTGAAGCGGTGCCTGTAAGACGATGAGTACGCGATGGGATCGGAAACCAGCGGCCCTAACCAATCTAATTCACAGGACACGGCGCGTCTGCGCGCAGCAAGCTATGTCCGGATGTCTACGGAACACCAAAGGTACTCGATAGAGAACCAGGCCGATTCGATCTCAGCTTACGCAAAATCTAATAACATGGAGATCGTTCGACAATATTCAGATTCGGGAAAATCTGGTCTTCGAATAGATGGGCGCCAGGGTTTGAAACGTCTCCTCCTGGACGTAGATCTAGGAGACTGCGACTTCAACGTGATCCTTGTCTACGATGTTAGCAGGTGGGGGAGGTTTCAAGATGCTGATGAGTCTGCTCACTACGAGTACATTTGTCGAAAAGCAGGGCTTCAAGTTCATTATTGCGCTGAGCAGTTTGTCAATGATGGCAGCCCCGTTGCCACAATCGTCAAGGGCGTGAAACGCGCTATGGCTGGCGAGTATAGTCGTGAGCTATCTGCCAAAGTATTTGCTGGTCAATCTCGACTTATCGAAAAAGGCTTTCGCCAAGGCGGCGCTGCAGGATTCGGGCTAAGACGAATGCTGGTTGGAGAGAACGGTGATCAAAAGGGTATTCTCGAGGCGGGGCAACAAAAGAGCTTACAAACCGATCGAGTGATTTTAGTTCCAGGACCTGAAGAAGAAGTCCGCATCGTAAACCAAATCTATCGGCGTTTTGTAGAGCACGGTTTATTGGAAACACAAATTGCGGCTGAGTTGAATTCGCAGGGGCTTCATCGCGCGTTTCAACAACCGTGGACCCGCGGAACTATTCGCGAAGTCCTCACAAACGAGAAGTATATTGGCAACAACGTATTCAATAGAATATCGTTCAAACTAAAACAGCGACGCGTGCGAAACTCTGAAGACCTCTGGGTCCGAGCTGAGAATGTATTCGAAGCTATCGTCCCGCCTGAGCTGTTCCATATGGCGAGAGGGATGATTCGGGAGCGCTCTAGAAAACTCTCAGATGAAGAAATGCTGGATCGGCTCAAAAAATTGTTGCTGAAGTATGGCTACTTGTCAGGACTGATCATTGACGAAACGGAGGACACTCCCTCCAGCGGAGCTTACTCGCACCGGTTTGGGAGTTTGTTGCGTGCATACTCTCTTGTTGGTTTCACTCCTGATCGAGACTACCGCTACATCGAGATTAATAAACACCTACGTGCAATGCATCCCAAAATCGTTGCGGATACGATCGAGAAAATGAACGAATTGGGTGCTTGTTGTGAAGTAAATCCGGCGACACAACTCGTAGAGGTCAGCGGTGAGTTTACAGTATCCATCAACATCGCCCGACATTGCAAAACGCAGGCGGGCGGCTCTAGGTGGAAAATCAGGCTTGAAGCGAGCCTAAGACCCGACATTTCCGTGGCCATTAGAATGGACCATCATAATCAACACCCAAAAGACTACTATATTCTCCCGCTATTTGGCGTTCGAGCGCGGTCAATCAAATTGTCCAATTCTAACGGATTAGCTTTGGATGCTTACCGCTTTGACGGGCTCGATCACTTGTACGAAATGGCGCGTCGCGAACCGATACGGCTCGCGGCATGATAGAAGATAAAGAACAGCTGTTGGTCAGAGAAATTGAGATTGAATCCATTTTTGTGTTGAACCCTCGTGAACGAGATCAGACCAAATTTAAAGACATAGTCGATAGCATACAGCGAGTGGGCCTGAAGCGACCGATCAAAGTATCTGCTCGACAAAAGCCATCAGGGACAGATGCACACTTATACAATTTGGTTTGTGGTCAGGGTAGGATGGAGGCATTTTTATCGCTTGGAAGAGAAACCATCCCAGCGATCGTTGTTCGTCTCTCTGAAGAGGAGTGTTTCCTTCAAAGTTTGATCGAGAACATCGCTCGAAGACGGCACAATCCTGTCGAGCTTATGAAAAGCATCGAACTCCTAGTCTCCAAAAACTACTCGCAATCGGACATCGCTCAAAAAACCGGTTTGAGTCGCGAGTACGTGCGAGACATAATCCGTTTGATCAAGGATGGAGAAGAAAGACTCATTGCAGCAGTTGAGCAGAACCAAATTCCGTTTTCCATTGCTATGCAAATTTCTGGTGCATCCGGTGAAGATGCTCAGAAGGCCCTACAAGATGCGTACGATTGCAATGAGTTGCGAGGGCAAAAGTTACAGACCGCTTTACGTGTTTTGAAACAACGCGAGCGTTTAGGACCTCGCTACAAAAACCGAACAGGGCCGCACCCCAATTCGCCAAACTCAGCACGGTCTATGGTAGATGCTTACAAACGAGAAACAGAACGTCAGCGGTTGTTGATTAAACGCGCGGACCTAACTGAAACTCGATTATTGCTCATCCGAAGCGTGCTCAAACAATTGTTCGACGATGAACATTTTAGAACGCTCCTTAGGGCTGAAAATTTGAACACGGTCCCCAGTCAAGTTTCTGCGTTGATTACCTCGGAGCAAAATCGACAATGAACAACAGCGTCGAGTACTCTTTTGAAAGTGAGACGAAGTTGATCCCGATTGATCGATTGTCGCCCTCCAAACCAAATCCACCGAGCGTGAAAATAACTAAGCGTTACAAGCAAATAGTCAGTTCTGTTGAATTGGTCGGATTGGTAGAACCTGTGGTGGTATTTCCGATCGCGGGAGAAAAAGATCAATTCATGATCCTTGATGGCCACCTGAGGGTAGCAGTTCTTCAAGAGTTGGGAAAAACCCAAGTCCGTTGCTTGATCGCCAGAGATGACGAGATTTTTACATACAACAAAAGAATCAATCGAATTACGAGCGTTCAAGAGCACTACATGATCTTGCGCGCGGTAAAAAACGGTGTGTCCGAAGAAAAAATAGCTAAAGCACTCGGCATCAAAATTGATTCCGTTCGCCGGAAGAAGGGTTTGCTCGATGGGATATGCCCCGAAGTAGTCGATTTGTTGAAGCATTCTGAACTACCTGTGGAAACCGCAAAAGTCCTGCGAAGGTTGGTTCCAATCCGACAAATTGAGGTCGTAAAACTGATGATGGCAGCGAACAATATGTCTGGTTCATATGCCAAAGCTCTATATATGGCATCCAACCCATCGATGCTGAGGCAAAAGCGCCGACAACGAGTCGGTGGTGTTTCCAATGAAGAGCGGGAAAGAATGGAACGCGAATTGTCGTCGATTCAGCGAGACATCCGGGCTGTTGAAGAGAACTATGGCGCTAACATGCTACGATTGGTCGTGGCGAATGGGTATATTGGCCGGCTCTTGCGAAACGCTGCCGTGGCTGAATACTTAGAGCGTCACCACGTCAGCCTCTACGAGCAGCTGAGTCAGCTGCGAGAGAGTATCGATGCCGATGTCGGGGTTTCGTCTAGCAGCAATCTCTAATTCCCTTTCAGCGCGCGTTCAGAAAAACCGCCTTCAAAGACTTCCTATATTGGGGAATTATCGAATTTTGAGGTGCGTCTAATGTCCGCTTTGCGAGCAAAAGCGGACATTAGACGCACGCAAAAACTCGATAGATCCCAATTTTGAGAGTCTGACCGCGCGTTCGA
>CAYNUI010000200.1:0-4759 GCA_964400185.1 uncultured Hyphomonas sp. | reverse complement strand
GTTTTCATCACTTGGGGCGATGTTCTGGAAACAGGTCTTTTCGAAAGACCAACAAGCGAATAGGACGCTTACCAAGGAGGATCGAGGGATCGATGCGTAAAGTACTTGCTGCAGCCTTATTGGCGATGAGCGCAATTGTGGTGTCACTGGCACCAGCCTGGAAGGCGAGCGCTCAAACTGCTGAGACGATCCGGCAAATTCGGGTTGAAGGCAATCAGCGCGTCGAAGACCGCACGGTGCAGTCTTATCTATTGGTTGCGCCTGGTGATGTGTTTGATTCCGCTCGGATCGATCTGTCGCTGAAAACGCTGTTTGCCACCGGTCTATTTGCCGATGCGAGCTTTGAAAAAGCCGGTCCCGACCTGGTTGTTCGGGTCGTAGAGAACCCGATCATCAACCGCGTGATCTTTGAGGGTAATAGCGCCCTTGATGATGATAAACTGCGCGAAGAAGTCCAAGCCGCGCCGCGCGGGATCTTTACCGCTGCACGCGTGCAAGCCGATGTTCAGCGCATTCTCGAGCTTTATCGCCAGTCGGGACGCTTCTCAGCGACCGTTGAGCCGCAATACAAGCCGTTGGATCAAAACCGCGTTGACCTGGTTTTTGTGATGACCGAAGGCCCTGTAACGGGTGTTCGGGCGATCAACTTCATTGGCAACGAGGCTTATTCAGACCGCCGTCTGCGCAGTGAGGTCGTGACCAAGCAGTCGCGTTGGTGGCGTTTCTTCAGCTCAAATGACAATTATGATCCCGGCCGCTTGGAATATGACCGCGAGCTCTTGCGTCAGTTCTATCAGAACAAAGGCTATTACGATTTCCGCGTGATTTCGGCGGTGGCTGATCTGACACCGGATCGCGAAGACTTCTACATCACCTATACGATCGAAGAAGGTGAGCAGTATACATTCGGCGACGTAGCCGTTGAAACCGCGCTGGATAAGCTCAGTGAGCAAGGCTTGCTGCTCGCCGTGCCGTTTTCCGATGGCGATCTGTTCCGCGGCGATCTGATCGAAGACACAATCGATACGCTGACCTTTGCAGCGGGGATTGCAGGCTATGCATTTGTTGATGTCACGCCGCGCCTGGACGCTGATCCTGAGACCCGCAAAGTCAACGTCACCTTCGCGATTGATGAAGGCCCGCGCGTTTATATCGAGCGGATCAACATTGTCGGAAACACCCAGACCCTAGATCGCGTCATCCGCCGTGAGCTGCGCATCGCTGAAGGTGATGCGTTTAACCGCGTCCTTCTGGACCGGTCACGCAACCGGGTGCGCGCGCTCGGCTACTTTGAAGAAGTCGAGATCACCGAGCGGGCCGGATCGCGCCCAGACCGCACCGTGGTCGATTTGGAAGTCAAAGAGACCGCGACCGGCGAGCTTTCATTCGCGGCGGGTTTCTCTTCGGTAGATTCCTTCTTGCTCGATCTTAGCGTCACGCAAAGAAACCTTCGTGGACGCGGTCAGACCTTTATCGGACGCGTCTCGGCATCGGACCGGCAACAATTCGTCGATATCCGCTTCCAGGAACCTCGTTTCTTAGATCGCAATCTGTCGGCGGGGCTTGAGATTTTCTCAAACCGGTCGGACTTCTTGGACGTGTCGAACTTTGAATCTGAGACGGTTGGCGCCGGCATCAATTTCGGTTTTCCTGTAACGGAGAATACGGGTCTACAACTGCGCTATCGCTTGCAGTCCGACGAGATCAACGTGTCGGATCTGCCCGTGGTCATCGTTACCTCAACGGGCGAACTTGCAACGGAAACGCAATTCTTCGACCTTAATAACCCGCAGACGCCAGACGACCCGTCGGATGATACGCCGCGCGAAGTTCTGATCCCCGCAGATCGGACGCCATTGCCAGATGGAACCTCCTTGGTCGACCAGTGCTCGACGGCCTTCTTGTTCCGCTCGACCATCTGTGACAGCGAACGCGCCGATATCACCTCGTTGATCGGATACTCTTTCAATTGGGACCGACGGAATGACCCGATTGCTCCAACCGGCGGTTTTGACTTCTCGATTAGCCAGGACCTGGCAGGTCTTGGTGGCGACGTTCAGTTCATTCGCAGTGAGGTCACCGGTGCAACCTATCGCGGTATCTTCCGCGGTGTCCGAGCCAGTCTTCGCGTCTCTGGCGGCATCATCGAGCCGCTTGGCGATGATGAAAACATTCGGATTAATAACCGCTTCTTCCGGGGTGGATCGAACTTCCGTGGCTTCGACGTGGCGGGCCTGGGACCCCGCGTGATCGACGTTCTCGCAGATGCCGAAGGTAATGTGATCGACGTCATTCCGCAGAACTCGCTCGGCGGTAAAGTCTATTATCAAGGCACCGGCGAGCTCACCATTCCAAACTATCTGCCAGAGGAGTACGGGATCCGGACCAAACTCTTTATCGAGGCAGGTTCTGTTGGCGAGCTAGACGACGCAGACATTCAAGATCCCGTCTTCTTCACGACCTCCGCCGGACAGTTTAACAATATTCCAGCAGGCCTCCCAGCAGTTAGGGAAATCAGGGATGGCCTCGGATTGCGGGCGTCCGCGGGGCTTTCAGTGGGTTGGGACTCACCGTTCGGACCAATTCAGTTCGACTTTTCACAAATCCTTCGCAAGGAGGACTACGATAGAACGGAAACCTTCCGTTTCAGTACGTCCACACGATTCTAACAGATATTCTCTAGGAGAGAGATTCATGTTCCCCGTTAAATCTATTCTTACTGCGTTTGCGTTGGCCTTCACCGCACCGCTCGCTTTGGCCCCAGCTGCCAGTGCACAAGGAACCAATGTGGTCGTGATCGATCGCATCCAGATTGTCGCTCAGAGTAAAGCCGGCCAGGACATTCGCACCAAGATCCAAGGGATCGAAACAGCGATGCAGTCTGAGCTCAAACCTGCTGCAGACAAATTGCAGGCCGATGGCACAGCCATCGAGACCAAGACAGCAGGCATGACGCCAGAAGCCATGCGTGCAGACGCGAGCTTGAAAACGGAAGTGGAAGCTTATGCGCGTCAAGCGAACGAGTTCAATCGTGATCGTCAAATCGCCGCGAACGAACTGGCTTTGACCGAACGCCAAGCGCTTGCTGAGTTTAACAATGCGCTGGTTCCAGTTCTACGCCAAGTCGTTGCCGAGAAAGGCGCGAACGTCATTCTCGACAAATCGTCTGTCGTCTTCGTCGATGACGCAACGGACGTGACGGCAGACGTGATCGCCAAACTTGATGCGGCGACACCAACCATCAATGTGGTTCGTCAGAAACTGCCGCAGCAACCGCAACAATAGGCAGCCATCGGGGGGCTGATGCCAGTCGATCAACGCTTTTTTACCTTCAAGGGTTCGCAGTCTCTGCGAGCCCTTTTGGGCATTTGCGGCATCGACTATGACGGCAAGGCAGACCCGCAGATAGACAGCATTGCGGCCGCCGCTCAGGCCCGCGAGGGCGAGATTTGCTTTGCAGAGGGCGATGCCGCGCAGGCGGCAAATGTCAGCCCAGATGCGAGCGCCTGTTTTGTCACAGAAAAGAATGCCTCTGGTCTTCCCGATACGGTGGTGCCTGTGGTCGTGTCGCATCCTCGATTTGCCCACAAGCTCGCGGGAGAGGCGCTCTATGAGCTTAAGCCCTGGAGCGAATCAGGCGCGCCGCCAGCGATCCATGAGACTGCGACAGTGGCTCCAACCGCGACGATTGGAGCAGGTGCGGCGATCGGCGAGGGCGCGGTTATTGCGCCGGGCGCCGTCATTGGGCCTGGCGTACAAATCGGTGCGCGTACAAAAATCGGTCCCAACGCGACGATCCGTTGCGCCTTGATTGGAAATGACGTCACGATCCTATCCGGTGTCAGCATCGGTGAAGCAGGTTTTGGTGTGACGGGCGGTCCGGAGGGGGCCGAGGACGTGCCGCAATGGGGGCGGGTGATCATTCAGGACCATGTCAGCATTGGCGCCAATAGCTGCGTCGATCGCGGCGCATTTGATGACACAATCATCGGCGAGCGGACCAAGATCGATAATCTGGTTCAGATCGCCCACAATGTCGTCATTGGTCGGAATGTGATGATGGCCAGCTTTACCGGCATATCAGGGACCAGCGTCGTCGAGGACGGGGTTGTCATGGGCGGCCGGGTCGGCATTGCCGATCACGTTCACATTGGCGCTGGCGCTAAACTCGCAGCCTCTGCGGGCATTTTCAGAGACATTCCAGCCGGAGAAACCTGGGGCGGGGTCCCGGCAAAACCGCTGCGCCAATATCTGCGTGAAATTGCTTGGATGCAGCGCCAAATCGCCCCGAAAAAGAAATCGAAATGACCACCACCATCCACCCCACTGCGATCGTTGAGCCGGGCGCTGAGCTCGGAACCAATGTCTCCATTGGTGCGTTGGCTTATGTCGGACCGGATGTTGTGCTGGGCGACAATGTCACGCTGCATCCTAAGGCCACCGTCTTTGGTCGCTCGGAGCTCGGGGAAGAGGTCGAAATCTATCCTGGCTCTGTGATTGGCGGTCCCCCGCAAGTCCTCGGTTATAAGCCAAGTGCGGACTCGCGATTGGAGGTCGGCGCCCGCACAGTGATGCGCGAGCATACAACCCTACACACCGGGTCTCCAGAACATGGTGGTCTCACCAAGATCGGCTCCGATTGCTTGTTCATGGCGCACACCCACGCCGCCCATGACTGTGTCCTTGGAGACAAATGCGTGATCGCGAACAACACGCATATTGGCGGCCACGTCACGGTTGGAGATCAAGTCTGGTTCGG
>CAYNUI010000199.1:1538-4803 GCA_964400185.1 uncultured Hyphomonas sp. | reverse complement strand
GTGGAATGGGATGGCGCGGGTCGGTTGTTGACGACCAAGCAATGCGTTTTGAACCCAAACCGGAATCCAGATTGGACCCAATCCTCTGCAGAAGCTGAACTGAAAGCCGCATTCCACGTCGACCAAATCATCTGGCTGGATGAAGGATTGGCGAACGATCATACCGACGGTCATATCGACAATATTGCCCGCTTCATTGGGGCAGACCGCGTCCTGTGTCAGACCCCGTCTGGAGCCGATGACCCGAACGCCGAGACGCTCGGCGCGATTGAACAAGCCTTGCGGGCTCAAGGTCTAGAGGTGGAAACGCTTCCGTCTCCAGGACGCATTATCGATGCGGATGGCACCCCTGTCCCCGCAAGTCATATGAATTTCCTGATCAGCAATGGGCATGTGTTTCTACCCGTCTATGAAGAGAAATATTCCGCAGACGCGGTCACCAAGCTTGAACAGCTGATGCCGGATTGCAAAATAGTCCCACTGCCCGCGCGCCATATCCTTTCCGGAGGTGGCGCATTTCATTGTATGACCCAACAAGTCCCGGACTTTGAGGAGCTGACCCCATGACCCGAACCCTCCGCGTGGCGGCGCTCCAGTTTGCGATGGCCAAAAGTGACCTGTCCGAGAATATTGCGCGCGCGAGCCGTCTTATTGAGCAGGCCGCGGACGCGGGCGCGGAGATCATCCTGCCGCCGGAATTGTTCAGCGATCACTATTTCTGCAAGACGCAAGAAGAGACGCACTTTGCCACTGCTTATCCCTGGGCAGAGCATCCATCTGTGATTGAATTGCAGAAACTCGCCAAAACCCGCTCGGTTGTCGTCCCGGTTTCTATCTTCGAGAAGGACGGGCCGGAATACTTCAATTCCGTCGTGATGATTGATGCGGATGGCAGCACGCTCGGCGTCTATCGCAAGAGCCACATCCCAGATGGCCCGGGGTATCAGGAGAAATTCTATTTCCGCCCTGGCAACACCGGTTTCAAAGTTTGGGAGACCCAAAAAGGAAAGATCGGCGTCGGCATTTGTTGGGACCAATGGTTCCCAGAAGCTGCGCGCGCCATGGCCCTGATGGGGGCAGACGTCTTGCTGTATCCAACGGCCATTGGCGCAGAGCCTCAGGATGAAAGCTTGGACACCGCTGCGCGCTGGCGCCGGGCCATGCAGGGTCATGCCGTCAGCAATGTCATCCCGGTCGTGGCGGCCAACCGCGTCGGAGACGAAGACGGTCAGGTTTTTTACGGCACCAGCTTCATCGCTGACCATACCGGCGAAATCGCCTCCGACCTCGGCCGTACAGAGACCGGCATCATCCAGGCAAGCTTCGATCTTGATGTGATTGATCAAGATCGCGCCGCTTGGGGCTTTTTTCGCGATCGGCGCACCGATCTCTATGACGTGTTGACCTGAGCGGCAAAACCAGGTGCATCCTCAATCGCAATAGGCTAGGGCGATAGTATGGATCAGTTTCTGCTCATTCCAGTGACTTCATTGCTGATTGTTGGGAACGTGATTGCCAGCCTGATCGCGCTTTCCAATCCGAAATTCCTTGATCGTAATCTGTTTCATGTCGGCCCCATTTTGGAGCGCAAGGAATGGCATCGCATGGTCACGAGCGGTTTCCTGCATGGCGGCATGCTGCACCTGTTCGTGAACATGTATGTCTTGTTTATGTTTGGCGGCTTCGTCGAACGCGTTATGGGGCCGGTGGCCTATCTGATTGTCTATTTCGCGGCCCTGCTCGGCGGCAATGCTTGGGCGCTCTTAGAGAATAAGACCAAGCCGAATTATCGGGCGCTTGGCGCCTCTGGCGCAACATCCGGGATTGTTATGGCATTCATCCTGTTTCGCCCGTTTGAACCTCTGATGATCTTTCCAATTCCGTTCTTTATGCCAGCGGTTATCCTCGGTCTGGTCTTTGTTGTCGGTAGCGCCATCTTGGCCCAGCGCGAGAACAAAGCCATCGGCCATGAGGCCCATCTTGGTGGCGCGCTCGCGGGTATCCTTGCAACCATTTTGGTTCAACCGGGCGCACTCTCAAACTTCTCAACCGAAATTGCGCGGGCACTCGGGGGCAGCTGATTTGGGGCGCGTTACCGACATCCTCACGCAGAGAATTGAGGCCAGCCAATTGAGCCGCGACCCAGCTCAACTGGCGGCCGCCGAGAAACTCGATGATTTGCTGAAGCGTCTCGAGAAGGGCGGCAAAGGCGGTTGGTTTTCAAAGCCAAAAGCGGTGCAAGGCCTGTACCTTTGGGGCGGGGTTGGACGCGGCAAATCCATGCTCATGGATCTGTTTTTCGCAGAAGCGCCCGTCAAAGCGATGCGGGTCCATTTCCATGAATTTATGGGGCGCGTGCAAGACCGGTTGAATATTGCGCGTAAGAGGCGAGACGTTTCCAATCCAATCTTCCCCGTGGCGAAACAATTCGCGTCCGAGGCGAAGCTGATTTGTTTCGATGAGTTCCAAGTCACACAGATCGCCGATGCCATGATCCTCGCGGGCTTGTTTGAGGATCTGTTCAAGCGCGGCGTAACCGTTGTTGCGACCTCCAATCGCCATCCCGATGAGCTCTATAAGAACGGCTTAAACCGGCACCTCTTTCTTCCCTTTATCGACTTGCTCAAACGCCAGAATGAAGTGTTTGAACTGGCCTCAGAGCGGGACTATCGACTTGAGCGGTTGACCGAGGCACCAGTCTGGTATGCGGACGACACCGGCGCGGCGGCTTTGGACAAGGCATTTGAGCGCCTCACGCTTGGCGCAGCGCCGCAAAGCTGTGTGCTAACTGTCAAAGGCCGCAAGCTCCCCGTTACCCGAGAGGCGGCGGGCGTTGCGCGCTTCACGTTTGAAGAGCTTTGCGAGAAACCCCTATGGGCGGAGGACTATCGCGCCATCGCCGCTATGTTCCACACGGTCTTGCTCGAGAACATTCCGGTGCTGAGTCCCGCTAAGCGCAATGAAGCGGCGCGGTTTGTTGCCCTGATCGATACGTTTTACGAAGCCAAGGTGAAACTGGTCGCGAGCGCAGCCGCCGAACCCGAAATTCTCTACCCAGAGGGCGATGGCAGTTTCGAGTTTCAGCGCACCGTTAGCCGATTGCATGAGATGCGATCGGTTGAATATATGGCCGAAGCTCACATTGTGCCTGAGGATAAGACGTCAGCCGCGGGACCTAGCTAAACATGGGAGGGAGGAAACGTTCGGCCCAGCCCCGCGGCGAGAGCGTGTACTCTCTAATCCAGTGTACGCAGCCTCTCGCGGG
>CAYNUI010000199.1:0-1438 GCA_964400185.1 uncultured Hyphomonas sp. | reverse complement strand
GGGGTCAATCTGATTGGCAAGATACCAGGACGCGAGTCAGGGGGCTTGAGCCTGGTGATCACAGCCCACTATGATCATCTTGGCGTTCGCGAAGGCGAGATTTACAATGGCGCTGACGACAATGCGTCTGGGGTTGTCGGAGCGCTCGCGATTGCGGAAACACTTTCGAACGCACCCCCCAAGCACGATACATTCCTTGTGTTCTTAGATGCGGAAGAAGATGGATTTGGAGGCGCGCGGGCCTTCATCTCGAATCCCCCCATCACCTTGGAAACGGTGGCGCTCAATCTAAACTTCGACATGGTGTCGCGCGGGGATAATGGCATCCTTTGGGCCTCTGGCACGCATCATTGGCCCGATATGATCCCTTACGTTGAAGCGGTCGCAGAGAGCGCGTTCGTTGAAGTCCAACTGGGCTATGACTCGGCTGAGACGCCAGACGATTGGACCCTCATGTCAGATCACGCCGTCTTCTTTCGGGCTGGAATTCCACATCTCTATTTCGGGGTCGAAGACCATCCAGACTATCATCAGCCCGGCGATGATTTCGAAAAAATCGATCAAGAGTGGTTTTTAAAGTCGGTGGATACACTCGCCTTGATGGCGCTCGCTATGGATGAGCAACTGCCCGACATATTTGCGATGCGCCAAGCCGCAATCGCTGAGGAAACGCCGGTAGAGGCTCAGACAAAATCCGAGTGAAAACAAAGCGCGGGTTTGCAACTGATTTTCAGTCTCCTTGCAAATGCTTCGCACTATCATACGCAATTGTTTTTATTGAATTTTTTCTTGATTTGTGGCGATTCTCCGCTATCTCTGCGCGCATAGGTAGTTTTACGGAGTAGCCCCATGAAAGGCGACGCAAAAGTCATCGAGTTTCTCAACCAAGCTCTCAAGAATGAGCTGACCGCGATCAATCAGTATTTCTTGCATTCTCGCATGCTGAAGGATTGGGGCGTCAGCAAGCTGGGCGACTATGAGTACAAAGAGTCCATTGAAGAGATGAACCATGCCGATTGGCTCATCGAACGCATTCTGTTTTTGGGTGGTCTGCCGAACCTGCAGGATCTCGGAAAGCTCCGGATCGGTGAGAGCGTCAAAGAAATCCTCGAATGCGACCTGGCCCTTGAGGAAGATGCGATCCCGCTGCTGCGCGATGCCATGGAGCATTGCGAAAAGGTTCGCGACTATGTCAGCCGCGACCTGTTCGGCAAAATCCTCCACAATGAGGAAGAGCATGTCGATTATATCGAAACGCAATTCGATCTGATCGAGCGCATCGGCATTGAAAGCTATACGCACCTGCAGTCAGAAGCGAACGCCCACTAATCCACCCGACGCACAATAGGAGACGATCCATGAGCAAGACGACGATCTTTGAATATAAAGGCACTTCAGAAACCGTCACTTGGGATCGTCGATTGTGCATTCATGTTGG
>CAYNUI010000198.1:0-4818 GCA_964400185.1 uncultured Hyphomonas sp. | reverse complement strand
ACCCAATAAATACGGGCGATTCAGCGTTATTTTGCCAAAATCCACCCTTCTTCGGTGGTAATTTTGTGGATTTCTCTATCAGAAATTGAATCGGGTGGACCAAAGGCGGAAGCGAGATTCCCGGCAGAATCGAGCGATTCGAGGTGTTTTGAGAGCGTTTTGACCTGGATTTCGTCCACCGTTTCACCCGTTTTTGGGGTGATTTTGACGGTGCTCGGATAGATTTCTGCGAGCACGCAGGACGTGTTTTTGAGATCATTTGGGGTCAGCGTTTTGAAGCCGGTCTCAAACGGCCAAATCTGAGCGTCGTCTATATGCTCTTTAAGATAGGCGAGTGTTGGGAGGCCCAAAAGTGCCTGCGACCCGACCGACCCGATGCCCGTCAATTGCCAGACCGATTTTGGGTTCGCTTTGAAGTTTGCGCGGATCCAGCGCTCGCACATTCGGTGCTCGCGAAAGGCGAGATCGTTTTGAAAGTCGCCCTTTTTCATCGAGAGCGTTTCGCTGACCTTTGTTTTCGTCGCGCCCCAGAACGGATGAGGACGACCGGTCATGGCGGCGTTCATGTCAGCTGCGAGTTGGAACCGTGTATTAGAATTGTCCGCGCGCTCCGTGGTCTGGCTGGCAAGATGATCCAGCATGCGTTTCCAAGGCGGCGAGGGCCCATCCAAACTGAGTGCCTTGGCGGTGCCATCTGGATACCCCATGGCAAAATCAAACCCGAGCAACACTCTATTCCCAAGAGCGATCAAACTCTGCGTCTGTTCAAGGATCAGTTGGCGGGCTTCCAACCGCGTCGATGGATTGTGCGTGGACATGCGAAATTGCGTCCCGCCCGATCCGGCATAGATCGCGATCCAGATCGAGTTTGGTCCTCGAACCGGTTTGGACGCCGCACTCCAATCGACAATAATGTAAGCGTCAAACAGGCGCGCCATCGCCTAGAATGAGACGTCTGCGAGGGGTTCAAGTTCAGCGCAAATCGCGTCTGTCTGCGCATGTTCCTCGCGGATGGCGTCTAAGGCTCCTTCACGGCCTTCAATCTTCCGGGCCAATTCTTCTTCGATGCGCGCCCGCTTTTCCGGCGTCATCTGATGTCCATCTTCGAGTTCTTTTTGCAGCTCTTTGATATCTCTGCTCGTCTCGACCAGCGCCACTAGAGGGACCATCTCCGTCAGAAAATGGACGTGAATACGCCGTCGCAACTCAACATCTCGGATCTCAAATAAACGCTCTCGATTGCGCTCATAAATCCCCGCTTCATTGAGCGCTGTCCGGAACAAGCGCACGGTGATATCGCCCCAGCGTTCGCCGAGTTCCATCGAATTAATGGCGCGATCTAGAACTAGGTCGACCGTGGCGAGGATTTCGCCAAAGAATCGCGCCGCATCGCGCTCTTTGCGTTTAGTGCTTAGACGGTCTTGGACCAGTTCCGCGATCATCGCGCCACCTGTTGCCAGGACGGCGCCTATGATGACCGCGAGAAGCGTGTCGAGATTGTCGATAAAGTCGAACGTAGACTGGCGCATAACAGAGCTAGTCTAATGCGAGTCCGAATTAGCTCAACTTTACCAGCATCTTACCTTTGTTTTGACCCGAGAAGAGACCCATGAAGGCGTTGGGCGCATTCTCCACGCCTTCCATCACCGTCTCCTCAAACTTCATCTGGCCGCCCATGATCCAGCTCGCCATATCCTTTTGGAACTCCGGCAACATGTCGGCATGCGTAGAGACGATAAAGCCCCGAATTTGAAGCTGTTTTCCGACAATTTGGATTGTATTGTTCGGGCCAGGGCGAGGCTCAGTGTCGTTATATTGAGAGATCATTCCACAGATCGCCATACGAGCGAATGGGCGGGCGCATTCAATCGCCGCCTGGAAATGGTCGCCGCCAACATTGTCGAAATAGACATCGATCCCCTTTGGAGCGGCGGCCTGCAGCGCAGCAAGCAACCCGGCATAGTCACCGGCGGCGCGGTAATCGATGCATTCGTCAGCGCCGAGTGATTTGACCAGCGCGCACTTCTCCTCGCCGCCTGCTGACCCGATCACGGTACAGCCTTTAATTTTAGCGATTTGAACGACAGCGGACCCCACCGCGCCAGCCGCGCCTGAGACGAAGACGACGTCGCCTTCTTTAAGTTCCGCGACCCGCAAGATGCCTGCATAAGCGGTCAGGCCTGGCATCCCGACAATGCCGAGGAAAGCGCTGTCCGGCAGGCCGGTATCGCCAGGTAGTTTCTGCGCCATAACGGCCTCTGGCGCGGCCGTCCAGGCTTCGCGCCAACCCGCCATGGACTGCACCAAGTCGCCTTCGGCATAGTCCGGGTGGGCCGAAGCCGTCACGCGCCCAACTGCGCCGCCTTGAAGGACTTCGCCGATTTGGAAAGGCGGCACATAGCTTTCGCGATCATACATCCGGCCGCGCATGTACGGATCCACCGACATCCAGGAATTGCGCACTTGAATCTGGCCGTTCGCGGGCTCTGGGGCCTCGTTCGTGACCATCGCGAAATCGTCTGATTGCGGCTCCCCAACAGGGCGTTTCGCGAGGGTCCAATCTTTTGAGGTGATCGCGGGCATAGTGTGTCCTTCCAATGTTTTGTCTCATATTTGATCGCTTCCGCGTGGGAAGCAAAGGCCTTGCTTGTAAGAATTCGCAATGCCTTTTGATGGATCTTACAGACATGTTCAGTTGCGTCTCAGCCCCGCATAATGCGAAGAGCGAGCCTGAGAGTGGAGTATTCCAATGGGACAATTGAAAACCGGCCTCATCGGAGCTGGCGTTTTTGGCGGCTACCATGCCGGGAAGATCGCTGCGTCTGATCGTACGGATTTTGTCGGTTTGTTTGATCCCGATCAGGAGCGGTGTGCGGCCTTAGCGGACAAGCATGGCGTGACCGCTTTTGCGGCTCAGAGTGATTTGTTCGAGGCCGTAGATGCCGTCATCGTTGCGTGTCCTGCGACTTATCATGAAGCGGTTGTGCGCGCGGCGCTGGAGGCGGGATGCCACGTGATGGTCGAAAAACCATTGGCGCTGACCGGGCACGCCGCTGATCAATTGGCGCAGATGGCGGATACTAAAGGCTTGGTCGTTCAAGTCGGTCACCAAGAACGCTTCGTGCTCGACGCGATGGGCCTGTTCGACATTCCAGAAGCTCCGACCCGGATCGAAGCGTGGCGGATGGGGCCTCCGGCGCCAGATGGCCGGGCAGGGGACGTCTCCGTGATTTGGGATCTGATGACCCATGATCTCGACATGGTCGGCAAGCTTATGGGGCCAGCGATCAGCGTCGAAGCAACCGGACGCAGCGCGCATACGGCTCACATCGATGAATCGACCGCGCGTTTGCATTTCGCGATCGGCCAAGCCGAGGTCACAGCAAGTCGCTGCCATTCAGAACGCGATCGCCGAATGGTGCTGACCTATCCGTCGGGCACGATCGCCATCAATTTCCTGACACGCGAGATTGAAAACTCGACTCCGTTCGACGTGAAAGTCGACGTGTCCGATACTTTGCCAGATCCGCTGGGGACCGCGGATGAGGCTTTCTTTGCAGCTGCGCTTGGGGAGCAAGACTGCGCGATACCAGGACGAGAGGCCGCGCTTGCCGTTCATATGGCGGAACAAGCCGAACTCTCAGCCCTGCACACTATAGGAGCCTAAGCCATGGCCTATTCTGAGACTGAGTCCTCTGAACTTATCGAGCTTCCTGCCGATGCCCCCATCCAGCTGTTCGATTTGAAAACGCAGCAAGCTTCAATCCGTCCGGCGCTGGAAAAGCGATGGATCGATATTCTCGATCACGGCCGGTTCATTGGCGGCCCTGAAGTGACCGAGTGCGAAGAAAAGCTCGCTGAGTTTACCGGTGCTGCGGACGTGGTCGCCGTGGGCTCTGGGACGCAGGCCTTGGTCATGCCCTTGCTGGCGATGGGAATTGCCGAGGGCGACGCGGTCTTCATGCCGGGCTTCACCTATAATGCGACGGCGAACGCGATCCTCCTGTCTGGCGGCTATCCCGTTATTGTCGATATCGATCCCAAGACGTTCAATATGGACCCGGCGGATCTCATCAAAAAGATTGAAGCGGTTAAAGCCGAAGGGCGTCTGACCCCACGCGCGATCATGCCGGTCGATCTCTACGGTCTGCCAGCGGACTATACCGCCATTCAAGCAGTCGCCGACGCGCACGATCTTCGTGTGATTGCAGACGGTGCGCAGGCGTTCGGTGGCAAAGACAATGGCCGCTGGGTCGGCAATATTGCCGAGATTACCGCGACCAGTTTCTATCCGACCAAGACTTTGGGTGGCTATGGCGATGGCGGCGCGATCCTGTGTCAGGACAAAGACTTTGCCGATCGCATGCGCTCGATCCGGTGGCACGGAACCGGCGACAATCGCAAAGAATCGATCCGCGTCGGCATCAATGGCAGGTGTGACTCCATCCAATGCGCCGTCGTGGCGGAAAAGCTCGGCCTGTTCGAGGCGGAACGCGCGCGCAGACTGGCCGCTGCCGAGATCTATAATGAGCGCCTCGCCGGTGTGATTGAGCATCAGATCGCTCTGGACGGCCAAGAGAATGGCTACGGCCTTTACACGGTCCGGGTCCCGAACCGTACTGAGGTTCGCGCCAAGTTGGGTGACGCGGGCGTGCCGAGCGGTATTTACTATGACATGGCGATCCATCAAATGCCTGCCTTCGCGCATTTGGCCGAGCCCGGCAGCCTGCCCGAATGTGAAAAGGCAGCCGAAGAGTCGCTGAGCTTGCCCATGCATCCGTATATGTCGGCGGGCCAGGTCCATAAGGTCTGTGACGT
>CAYNUI010000197.1:0-4855 GCA_964400185.1 uncultured Hyphomonas sp. | reverse complement strand
TACCGGTAATGACATCTACGGACGGACGCTGGGTGGCCGTGATCAAGTGAATGCCCGCCGCTCGCGCCATTTGCGCCAAGCGCTGCACGCAGCCTTCAATCTCTTTGCCCGCGACCATCATCAGATCGGCCATTTCGTCGATGACGATGACCAGGTTTGGAACGTGATCCAATGGCAGGATTTCGGTCTCATATTGCGGCTTGCCGCGATCATCAAAGCCGGTCTGAACCTTGCGCGTCATATGCTCGCCGCGCTTGCGGAACTCGGCGGCTTTCTTGTTGAAGCCAGCAAGGTTCCGAACCCCCGCTTTCGACATCAACTCATAACGCATCTCCATCTCACGTACCGCCCATTGCAGCGCCAAGACGGCCTTTTTCGGATCCGTCACAACCGGAGACAGAAGGTGCGGGATACCTTCATAGATGCTGAGTTCCAGCATCTTCGGGTCAATGAAGATGAAGCGGCATTCTTCCGGCGGCAGCTTGAAGATCAGCGACAAGATCATCGCGTTTACCCCAACCGACTTACCGGAACCGGTCGTTCCCGCAATCAACAAGTGAGGCATCTTGGCAAGCTCGACGACCGTTGGGGCCCCGCCAATGTCCTCGCCGAGCGCCATGGGGAGCGCAGCTTTGGACTTGGTATAGATGTCATTGTCGAGCAGCGAACGGAGATAAACCGTCTGGCGCTCATCATTTGGCAGTTCGATACCAATCGCGTTCTTGCCCGGCACAACCGCAATCCGGCAGGATACGGCGCTCATGGAGCGGGCGACATCATCTGCGAGTGAGATCACCCGGGCTGACTTCACGCCAGCGGCGGGCTCAAGCTCAAACAAGGTCACAACAGGACCCGGGCGCACTTCACGGATGCGACCACGCACGCCAAACTCGCGCAGCACTTCAGCGAGGCGATTGGCTTTAGCAAGGAGCGACTCCTCATCAATCTCATGGCGTTGGGTTGGTGGAACTTGCAAAAGATCCAATGGCGGGACCTTTGCGCCGCGGCCTTTGCGCGAACGTTTTACACGCGGCTTCGGGATCGTCGCAGAGCGCGGCGCGGTGACGGTAAGGGATTTCGGCTTCGTGGCCGGAGCAGCTTCCGCCTCTGGCTCATCTTCGACAAAGACGTCATCCTCAAACGCAGCCTCTTCCACATCGGTTTCTGGCTCATTTGGTCGTTTGATCCGGAAGCTTTCGGTTTCTTCTTCAAACTGCGGTGTCGCTTTGCGGCCAAAGCGGAAACGCCCAAAGACGCCGCCCGCTTGACGCGCCGCGCGAGCGCTGGATTTCGCAGCCGCAGCTTGCAGAAGACGCGCATCCCCGCGCCGGAAACCAAGGGCAGCAAAGGCACACACGAGCGCGAGGCCGCCTGCGACCAGACCCGCGAGAAATTCCGGGGCCGGCAAAAGCAAGGCTCGGAAGGGCATCGAAGACAGATCATGAAGGCCATCGCCGACGGCGCCGCCAAGACCCGCGCGCAGCGGCCAAGAGGTTGGCACCGGCCAAGACGCAAAACTCGCTGCAGAGAGCGGCACAAACAAGAAACCGAGGAACCAGCGACGGATTTTGGGCGCGCCAATCAGGACCGCGCGCATCGCGCCGCCAATCATCAAGGCAAGGCCTGCCACCCAGGCGGACCATCCCAGCAATTGACGCATGACGTCTGCAAACACAGCGCCGCCTTCGCCGAAGAGGTTTGTCACCTCGCGATTGGTGGCAGCATTCCAGCTCGGATCGAGCGGATCGTAAGAGCCAACGCTGCCGCAAATAAACACGCCAAGCGCAAACGCCCCTGTGCCTGTAATAATGCGCCAGACCGGATCTGACACTTCGCGCATGGGGGCCGCTTCTGCGATGGAATTCGCCATAATCTACACTCCGGTTAGGGACGGACGTTCTGAACCAAAAATGAAATTACAAGCGCGGCCTTAAAACGGCGCTAACAGCCATGATTTTGACGAAAAAACCCCCGGAGCAAAAAGCGCCGGGGGGTTAAGTCGGGAGGAAACGCTTCCGAACTAGGGAAGCGTACTGGTAACCAGCGCCGATGTCTCTCGGCGCTGGTAAACTGGTAAGCCTTAAGAGGCGAACTCTGGGTAGGCTTCGACACCTGTGTCTGCGCGGTCGAGGCCGAGTTGCTCTTCCTCTTCGCTGACGCGTACACCGATGGTGACTTTCAGAGCGATCCACACAATGGCAGACAGAACCGAAACAACGACACCGGTGAGGATCACGCCGACAAGCTGGCCAACATAGCTAGCATCGCCGGTCAGAGCGCCTTCCGCATCGACAGGTGGCATAATGTGGTTGCCGTAAGACGCAGCGACGATGATCGTGCCCCAGATACCGCACACAAGGTGAGCTGGGATCGCGCCAACGACGTCGTCAATCTTAAGCTTATCAAGCAGCGGCACGGTCAGAACAACCAGGACACCACCGATCGCACCGATGGCGACGGACGCGCCCATGCTTGGAGCGAGTGGCTCAGCTGTGATTGAGACCAGGCCACCAATCGCGCCGTTAAAGGCCATGGTTGGATCAACTTTGCCCTTATAAAGTACGGCTGTGAGGATCATCGCAGACAGCACGCCGCCGACGGCTGCCATGTTCGTGTTGGCGAAGATTTTCGCAACAGCATTGATGTCATCGAAAGTGCCAGCAGCCAGTTGAGACGCGCCGTTAAAGCCGAACCAACCGAACCAAAGGATGAAGGTACCGAGTGCGGCCAGCGGAATGTTGGAGCCCGGCATTGGGTTCACTTTCTCGCCGAAATACTTGCCAGCCCGTGGCCCGATAATGATCGCACCGACCAAAGCTGCCCAGCCACCGGTAGAGTGAACAAGGGTCGAGCCCGCAAAGTCAGAGAAGGCCCACTGACTGTCGAGGTAACCGCCGCCCCATTCCCAGCTAACAACTGTTGGGTAGATGATGGCTGTTAGAACCACGACAAACAAAAGGAATGACCAGAGCTTCACACGCTCTGCGACTGTACCAGAAACGATCGATGCTGCGGTCGCAACGAACACCATCTGGAAGAACCAGTCAGAGCTTGCGGCATAGCCTGTATCCAGCGACTCTTCGCCAGACCACGGGATCGCTCCCGGAATACCGATAATACCGTTCAGCGCTGTAGAGGCAGGGTAGGCGATGTTGTAACCGACCAGCCAAAACATTAGACCCGCGACTGAAAACAGTGACACGTTTTTGAGCGACTGCATGGACGCGTTTTTAGACCGCACCAGGCCAGACTCGAGGCAGAGGAAGCCCGCTGCCATGAACATAACAATCAAGCCACCGATCAAGAAAAGGTAGCTACTATCCACATACGCACTAACCGCGCTTGCGTCTTGGGCCTGGGCACCAAGTGCCGCTAGCCCTGCAATCGGAAGCATCATGGCTCCCCGCATTGCTGTCTTCTTCCATAAACTCATTGCCCGTTTTCTCCCGCAGCTCTGGTTAATTGACTTCGGCACAAAAAACCGCCTGCCCGATCTTCCGCCAGAAAATAGATGACGCGGAACTGCAGCGAGAGAGGCGGTGATCAAAATTGAGGCAGGCTGCGACCCAAACGCCCGTTTGTCTGTCAGGCATGGACCTGATGGAAAGCGTTTCATAAGGGAGTCTTATGAGCGATCAGCGGTTCGACATTGCGATCATTGGCGCCGGCCCAACCGGAGCGTCCCTGGCGCTCGGTTTGGCACAGCTTGACCTTGAAGTGGCCGTCATCGACGCCCGGGACCCGAGTGCTGAACGCAGGCCTGATGGCCGAAACTTTGCCATTGTTACAGGGAGTTGGCGGCTTTTACGGACGCTCGGTGTCGCTGCCGCGCTCGAACAAGACAGCCAGCCATTGCTCGGCCTGGAAGCTGTCGATGGCGGAACGCATGTCCTCGGACAGCCGTCGGTTTTGTTCACAGCAGAGGATCTCGACAGCGCCGATCCAGACGAACCGCTGGGCCATATGGTTATGGCCGAACCCTTGCAGGCCGCGCTTGATGAGGCACTCGCTGCCCATCCTCGCATCACATCATTCGCTCCGGAGCTTTTTGAGACACTCGAACCACAACCGGGGCAGGTCGAGCTCAAGCTTAAAAGCGGCAAAACTTTAAACGCGAGCCTATTGATCGGCGCCGATGGCATGCGCTCGCCGGTGCGCGAGGCGCTCGGCATCGCAACAGAAGGTCGCGACTACGGAAAGTCCGTATTTACAGCCAATGTTCGCCTCAACGCGCCCCATAACGGTATCGCGCGACAGCTGTTCATGCCGGAAGGCCCATTCGCAACTTTGCCGCTGAAAGGCGACCGCGCCAATTTGGCTTGGTATATGGAGCGCGGCGCGGCAGAAACGCTCGCAACTATGCCGACAGAAGAGGCCGAGGCCGAGCTCAATGCGCGCTTTGCCGAATTCGCCGGGACCATGAAGATTGAAGGTCAGGCAGGCTCCTACCCTTTGATCCTACAATTGGCGACCGAGATTACCGGCCCCCGCACCGCTCTGATTGGCGATGCCGCACGGCGCGTGAATCCGCTGGCAGGGCAGGGGCTCAATCAAGGATTTCGCGATGTTGCGGCTTTAATTGAGATCGCCGAAGAGACGCTCAGGCTGGGCGGTGAGATCGGATCGCCGCAAATGCTCGAGGCCTATAGCCAAGCGCGACGGTTTGACGGGGCGGGCACGGCGCTCGCTTTGGATGCGATTGATCGCCTGTTCTCGAATGATCACGCTTTGACTAAGCCAATCCGGTCGCTGGGCCTGATCGCCGCGTCGAAAATTTCGCCTTTGCGGCGGTTCTTAGCGAAAAAAGCTAGCGCGACAGAAGACGGCGTAGCGGGTCCGATGTCGGACTGGTAGG
>CAYNUI010000196.1:0-4856 GCA_964400185.1 uncultured Hyphomonas sp. | reverse complement strand
CGGACCTGACTTTGGCCGTTGCCGATCATAACACGCCGACGGAAGGCCAAGCCAAGGGCTTAAGGGGCGTCACCGACGATGCGGCGCGCGGCCAACTGGAAGCTTTGACCCGCAATGTCGCCGAGCACGGCATCGAATATTTTCCAATGGGCCATATCAACAACGGCATCGTCCATGTTGTCGGGCCGGAACAGGGTCGCACGCAACCCGGCATGACCATTGTCTGCGGCGACAGTCATACATCGACGCATGGCGCATTTGGATCCTTGGCGCACGGCATCGGCACCTCGGAAGTCGAGCATGTGCTCGCCACGCAAACGCTGCGGGCGCGCAAAATGAAGAATATGGCGATCGAGTTCAAAGGCCCATGTCCTGAGGGTGTGACGGCGAAAGACATGGCGCTTCACCTGATCGCTAAAATCGGCACAGCCGGGGGCACAGGATGCGTCATGGAATATCGCGGCGAAGCGGTGCGCAGCCTGACCATGGAAGGCAGGATGACGCTGTGCAATCTCTCGATTGAAGGTGGCGCGCGTGCTGGCCTGATCGCACCCGATGAAGTGACGCTCGAATATATGAAGGGTCGCCCCGCTAGTCCGAAAGGCGGCGCCTGGGAGATCGCTGAGCGGCACTGGAAGACGCTGTTTTCAGATGATGATGCGGCCTGGGACGAGGTCGTCGAAATCGATATGGCCGATGTGGAGCCCACAGTTACTTGGGGGACGAGCCCAGAGCAAGCGGTCGCCCTCTCAGGCCATATTCCGGACCCAGCTAAGATGACGGATCCGGTGAAAAAGTCGGCGGCGGAACGCGCGCTCGATTATATGGGCCTCGAACCGGGTGCCCCTCTCGCTGGAACGCCTGTGCAGCGTGTGTTTATTGGATCCTGCACGAATTCACGGATTGAAGACCTGCGCGCAGCCGCAGAAGTCGCCAAAACGGGCCACGTGGCTGACGGTGTTCGGGCGATGATCGTGCCTGGCTCTGGCCTGGTTCGCGCGCAAGCCGAATCTGAAGGCCTGGATGAAGTGTTCGAAGCGGCTGGCTTTGAATGGCGCGAGCCAGGCTGCTCCATGTGTCTTGGCATGAACCCAGATATCCTCGCGCCGGGTGAGCGGTGTGCGTCGACGTCAAACCGGAACTTTGAGGGCCGCCAGGGCCGCGGCGGTCGCACGCATCTGATGAGCCCGCACCTCGCCGCCCGCGCTGCGATCACTGGGGTGATCGGGGGATGACCCTCAAAGATTGGACTGCCAAGGAGCGGCCGGGTCTGTGGCCGTTGCCAGGCGTGCGCGTCGTACTCGAGCCGCTCGATTGGGACGCGCATGGCGATGGTCTCTACCAAGCCGTGGCCGCGCCGGACATGAACGACACTTGGGACTATATGCCTCTCGGTCCCTTTAAGAGCCAAAAAGAGTTCCAGAAAACGCTCAGTAATCTGTGCAAAAGTTTAGGCTGGGAGACGATTGTCATCCGCCGCGTCAAGGGCGGAAAAGTCTTAGGTATGGCTAGCTTTATGCGCATTCGCGAAGCTCATGGGAGCGCCGAAGTGGGCTGCGTCGCCTTTGGGCGCGAGCTGCGGCGGTCCCCCGAAGCGACCGAAGCGATGTATTTGATGGCGAGCCATATTTTCGATGAGCTTGGCTATCGCCGCTATGAATGGAAATGCCACAATGAAAATGCCGCTTCGAAGCGAGCGGCGGAGCGGTTTGGCTTCCAGTTCGAAGGTGTCTTTCGCAATGATATGGTGATCCGCGGAACCAACCGCGACACGGCCTGGTTTGCGATGACGGATGGCGATTGGCCGAAGATCAAATCCGCCTTTGAAGCCTGGCTTGCGCCAAGCAATTTCGATGCGGCGGGACAACAAAAGAAGAAGCTCGAGAGTTTTAGAGCATGATTACTGCGCTTGATCATTTCGTTCTGGTCTGTCCAGAAATTGAGGCCGCGGAAGCGGACTATTTTACCTTGCTTGGCGAAGACCCTGTCTGGCGATCTGAGACCGAAGACACCGCCAGCGTCGTCTTCGCTGTCGGGAATACGGCGCTCGAGCTGCTCGCACCGCAAGGCGAAGGGCCGACCGCAGATAAGTTGCGGCAGATGATCGAAGATGGAGCGGGGATCACCACGCTCGTCTATCGCTCTGATGGTCTCAGTGAAGATCACCACTTGCTGTCCCGGCGTGGCCTGGACCCGACTGAAATCTCCGATGGCGAGAGCCAGCACGGCGACACAGGCGCGCTGCGCTCTTGGCAGCGTTTTCGTGTGCCGGATGCCTCCATGGCTGGGATCAAGACCTTTGTGTTGGAGACCGGCACCCCCTTTGTGGCCGCTCATCCGGAGCGCGGATCGGTTTCAGCGCTTGATCACCTCGTCATCAACACGCCCAACCCGGAACGCGCTGTCGCAAATTATGGCGCGCGCTTGGGCCTGCGGTTCGCACTCGATCGCACCGCAGAAGAGTGGAAAACGCGGTTCCTCTTCTTCCGCCTTGGTGGATTAACGCTGGAGGTGATCCATCGCCTGGGCGAAACCCATGACCCGGCTGCAGACGACCATATTTGGGGCCTGACCTGGGAAACCGATGACTTGGAAGCTGCCCATGAACGGCTGACCAAAGCTGGGCTTGATATCAGCATCATCCGCCAAGGCCGTAAGCCGGGCTCGCGTGTCTTTACGGTGCGCAATGGCACCCAAGGCGTCCCGACCCTGTTCATTGCCCACACACCCGTTTAGGAAAGCCCCATGAAAGCTTTTACGAAACTCCGCTCAACGGCTGCCCCCCTGACAGACAAGGGCAAGCTGATGGTGAATGTCGACACCGACATGATCATCCCCAAACAGTTCTTGAAGACGACAGAACGTGAGGGATTATCAGAAGGGCTTTTCCACGAGCTAAAGACGTTGCCGGATGGATCGCTCAATCCCGACTTTGTCTTGAACAAGCCGCAATACCAGAGCGCTGGCGTATTGATCGCGGGTGAGAATTTCGGTTGTGGCTCGTCTCGGGAGCACGCGCCATGGGCGTTGCTGGATCAAGGGATTACCTGCGTTATCGCGCCGAGCTTTGCCGATATTTTCAACAATAATTGCGGCAAGAATGGCATCCTCACCATTGCTCTGCCAATAGAAGTTTGTGAGGCGCTCGCGGCTCAGGCCGGCGGCAGCAATAGTGTCTTTGAGATTGATCTGGAAACCAAGACGGTGACCACGCCAGACGGCGTCGAGCATAGTTTTGAGTTTGATGAAGGCCGCCGCGAGAAATTGCTCAAAGGCTTGGACGATATCGCGCTCACCTTGCAGGCGGATGCTGATATCAGCGCCTTTGAAGCGCAACGCAAGCTCGCCACGCCTTGGTTGGAGACGGCATCATGAAACAAGCCTTCGCTCTCGCTCTCGGATTGGGGCTTCTGACGGCCTGTATTCCGGATATCATGAATACGGCCCCTGAAGTGAAAGGATTGGAGGGCGCGGCTCCTGTTCAAACCTTCACTGACCCCGCCTCCGGCACCGACATTACGCTTCGCCCTGGCGGCAAGCTGAACCTCAAATTGGATTCCAATCCGACCACGGGCTATTACTGGTCCCTCAAAGACATTGACGCCTCGCAAGTGGATCAATTGTCAGAGGGCTATTTCGCAGACCCCGCGCCTGAAGGCATCACGGGGAGTGGTGGACATCAAATGTTTGTCTTCGAAGCTCTCGCGCCCGGACGCTCGGACCTGGTTCTTTCTTATGAGCGGTCCCCGCAAGATGTGGCGGAAACGCTCCGTCTCAAAATCAAGGTGAGAGAATGATTATCGTAGAAGGTAGCGCGCGCATTCCGGAAGGCGCTTGGGACACGGCCCATGCGGCTATGGAAACCATGATCAAGGCGAGCCGCGAAGAAGCCGGCTGCATCGAATATGCGTATAGCCGTGACCTAATCGATCCCAACGTGCTGCGCATCATCGAGCGCTGGAAAGACAAAGCCGCTCTGGTCAGCCACTTTGCCGAGCCGCACATGGCTGTCTTCCGGCAAGCCTTGGCGGCGGTCGGGCCGCAAGATCTTGAAGTTCGGATGTATGAAGCCGAACCAGAGCCGCTGCCGCTCTAGATCAAGCAGATTCGTCGCAGTAGACTCCGGGCCATCGACCTGATCTATGGCGCAAAACTCAATTTGTGTGGATGAGAATGCGATGAGCCAGACCATGCTCTTACTGCCCGGGGACGGGATTGGGCCAGAAGTGATTGAACAAACGCGCCGGGTCGCGGCCGTCCTGGCACCGGACCTCGCGTTTGAAGAGGGTTTGGTTGGCGGCGCATCAATCGACGCACATGGCGAACCGCTCACTGTTGATACGCTTGTCAAAGCCAAGTCCAGCGATGCCGTCCTCTTGGGCGCCGTTGGGGGACCGAAATGGGCCGATGTTGAGCGCCACCTGCGCCCAGAAATGGGGCTGCTTCAGTTGCGCAAGGGCATGGACACGTTTGCGAACCTGCGCCCGGCCTTCTGTTTTCCAGCTTTGGTTGATGCTTCAAGTCTAAAGCGCGAAGTGGTGGAAGGCTTGGACATCATGATTGTCCGGGAGCTGACCTCAGGCGTCTATTTCGGCGAACCGCGCGGATTTGAGCGCGGCATCGGCGATAAGAGTTTCGGCTATGAAACCTCTCGCTACACCAAAGGCGAGATTGACCGCGTGGCGCGCGTCGCCTTTGAGATTGCCCGTGGTCGACGCGGCGAAGTGTGCTCCACAGAAAAATCCAACGTCATGGAAAGCGGCCAGTTCTGGAAGGAAACCGTAACAGAGCTCCACGCGTCTGAAGGCGAAGGCGTGACCTTGCGCCATCAGTTGGCCGATTCTTGCGCGATGGAA
>CAYNUI010000195.1:0-4915 GCA_964400185.1 uncultured Hyphomonas sp. | reverse complement strand
AAAAAGAAAAAGTCGACATTTCCGGCGATGATGCCCGTGAAGGCCTGACCTGCGTTCTCTCGGTCAAAGTGCCCGACCCAAAATTCAGCTCCCAGACTAAAGACAAGCTGGTCTCCTCAGAGGTGCGCCCGGTGGTTGAGAGCCTGATGCATGAAAAACTCGCCGAATGGTTCGAGGAGCACCCCAAAGAAGCCGTCGCGGTGATGACCAAGATTGTCGAAGCCGCCGCCGCCCGTGAGGCTGCGCGCAAGGCACGCGAGCTGACCCGCCGCAAAGGCGCACTCGACATCACGTCCCTGCCCGGCAAACTCGCCGACTGTCAGGAAAAAGACCCGGCCAAGTCCGAAATCTTCATCGTGGAGGGTGATTCCGCGGGCGGCTCGGCCAAGCAGGGACGCGATCGGTCCAACCAGGCGATCCTTCCGCTGCGCGGTAAGATTTTGAACGTCGAACGCGCGCGGTTCGATAAGATGCTGTCATCTGACCAAGTGGGCACGCTGATCATGGCGCTCGGTGCAGGCATTGGCCGCGATGAGTTCGACATCGAAAAGCTGCGCTACCATAAGATCGTCATCATGACGGACGCGGACGTTGACGGTGCCCACATTCGGACGCTGCTCTTGACCTTCTTCTATCGCCAGATGCCAGAGGTGATCGAGAAGGGCTATCTCTACATCGCTCAACCGCCGCTCTACAAAGTGATGCGCGGGAAATCTGAGCGCTATCTGAAAGATGATGACGAGCTCAACACGTATCTCATCGAGTCCGGGACCGATGGTGAAGTGCTCATTCTCGCCGACAGCACACAAATTGCTGGTGAAGACCTGCGCGAGCGGGTGCGGGCAGCGGCGCAGTTCAAGCAGGCCCTGTGGCGTCTTTCGCTGCGCGCGCCAGGCGATATTGTCGAGCAAGCCGCAATTGCCGGAGCCCTGGCGCCGGGCGCCTCTGACGAAGAAGCCAAACGCGCCGCAGAACGGTTGAACATTATCGCGGAAGAAGGCGAGGATACTTGGGAAGGCCGGTTCGAGGATCATAATCTGATCCTGGTGCGCGAAGTACGCGGCGTTGAAGAAAAAGCGGTGCTCGACGCGCAATTGTTGGCCAGCGGCGATGCTGCGCGCCTGAATGGGATCGCACAGAACATCCGTCCGATTTATGTTGAACCCTCCATTCTTCGTAACGAGAAGGCCGGCGAAATCACGGTCACCGGGCCGATCAGTTTGCTCGAAGCGGTGCTCGCATCCGGGCGCAAAGGTCTCAAGATTCAGCGCTATAAGGGTCTTGGTGAGATGAACGCAGACCAGCTCTGGGAAACCACGCTGGATGAAAACGCACGCACGCTGCTCCAGGTCAAAGTCGATGACGCTTTGGAAGCTGGGGATATGTTCTCGCGGCTGATGGGCGATGTTGTTGAGCCAAGGCGGCAGTTCATTCAGGACAATGCCCTGGAAGCGGAAGTCGATGTTTGAGACACCAAGAAAAGTTTCACGAGGATTGCGGCAAACCTGTGCTGAATATTGTGTAATCAACACATTTTTACTTGCGACCCTGGCGTGAAATCTGCATACAAATACGCATGGGGATAGCAAGCGACACATGCATCATAGACGGCGTATGGTCCGGTCGGTTTAGCCGCGATCAGGATACTGCAGACGCAGTTCCGTATTCCGCTTGGCTGAATATCACCAATGGACGGCTCGCTGGCTCTATGCTCGAACCTAACTCGTTTGCGGAAGGCCTCGGCGAAGAGCTGGATGCCACGCTACGTGGCCATGTCGACGGCACAGAAGTGATCTTCCTCAAAACCTATCAAGGCGTAGACCAAGAGCCCATCTATTATGAGGGCGAGGTCGTGGATGACGGCAATCGCATTGTCGGGCGCTGGTATTTTGGCTGGCCGGATGAAATCACCGGGACGTTCGAAATGAGCCGAGATGGCGTGGCGGAGACCAGCACACAAAGCTCCAATGAGCGCGCATCGTCCTAATCCATAAAAATTTAGGCGCGCCTGAAACTAGCGCTGGCCTTCTTCAAACCTCAGACCTAAAGCGACACCATGCTTACGCGTATGCTTTCGGCGCCACTGCTTATTGCGGTGATCGCAATTGGTCTTGGGTCCGCAGTGGACGCCATGGTCAAAGGCATTGCGCCAGACGCCGGCCTGCATCATTTGCTCGCCTGGCGCTACTTGTTCGGTGCGATGCTCGCCACCGCCATCTTCCGCGCGCAAAAACGCACTATGCCGAACTGGGAGGCCACGCGGTTTCATACGCTGCGCGGCGTCGTCCAGGTCGGGGCCGGATTCACCTTCTTCTTCGCGGTTATCCATTTACCGCTCGCCGTGGCGACCATTATTGGCTTTTCGGCGGCACTGATGGTGCCCTTCATTGCCTGGGCCCTTTTGGGAGAGCGGGTCTCTGTGACGGCCATGTTCGCCACGGTCGTTGGCTTTCTCGGCGCCACGCTGGCCGTTGCCGGTCGCCCGCAAACCGCCGATGCCAGTGACCTCTGGATGTGGGGCGCGGCGAGCTGTTTCTTAGCCGCGTTTCTTTATGCGCTCGGCCTCGTACTTCTGCGAATGCGTGCCACGCGCGAAGATGCGACAACCATCGCCATGTATACCAATGTCATTCCTTGCATTCTCTTGCTGCCGATCACGTTTGGTGTCTTTGGGTCGCCCGACTGGAATGACATTCCGCTGTTTTTGATGCTGGGCGTCTTAGGCTTTACCGTTTGGTATTTGATGACGCTCGCCTATGCCCGTGCGCCCGCTCAGAGGCTGGCGCCGTTAGAGTATACGGCTCTGATCTGGAGCGGCATCTTCGGATCGGTTTTCTTCGCAGAGTTTCCAGGCTGGCAAACGTGGGTCGGCGGCGCGATCATTATCGCAGCCTGTTTGATCGTCGCGTTTGAATCGCGCTTCATTACCCGAAAAGAGACCGGCCAACCGGTCAGCGATCTGCCCGAATAGCGCTTAAGCGACGGTCAGGTCGCGGTGGCGTTCCAACATGCCGTCTAAGGCTTCGGCGCCATTCTCACCCATATAAGGCACAACCAGCAGCATGAATTGCAGCACGGTGTCGTGGATCAAAGCCGGACCATCGCGGTCGCTGCCTTCGATCAGATCATGGCTCAGCCAAAAGGTCAGCGTCGATAGCATTTGCTGAACCAAAGGCGCCTGAAGGCGGCGATCGACGTGAATGAGGTCGCGCTTTTCGAGCTGGCTGAGGACATTCTCAATCGCCTGACGTTTCATCGCGAGGATCTTCCGGAACCGGCTCGCCATGGCGGGATAGCGCTCCATCATGTCGCCGACATTGCGATAGAAGAACCGAAAATCGTAAATCTCTTCAAGCACGATATAGACGAAGACCCAATTGTCCTCGACCGACGTGACCGCACCGTGCGAGCCGCCGAGGATAATTTTCATCTCTTCTTCAAAGCGATCAAACAAAGCCGCGATGATCGGCTCTTTGCCTTTGAAGTGATAATACAGATTGCCCGGCGACATATCGAGCGCGTTCGCAATATCCACAGCCGTCTGTTTGGCTTCCCCTTCGGCATTGAAGAGGGCCAAGCTGACATCAAGAATACGATCGCGTGTCTTCATCTTTTCCTGTTCGCGTGAAAGCTGAATTGCCTGTTTGCGCAGTATATTTGACAGTAAAAGGTCAATATGGAACGAATTTGATCGGCAAAGGTTATCCAAATTTAGACTCTTAACCATAAGAGCAAGCCTTGTGCCGGGCGAGGGAACCCTCGCCATTGGAGGAAATCGGAGGCATCCCCATGAGTAAGACCGCGGACTATATCGGTCAGGCAGCAGCAGACTCGACCAACGCGTTAAACCCGCTTCTAGGCGGTTTAAACCGACAGGAACTTTTGGGTTCAGTCGCGATGATGCTGCGTCGGACGAGCATCTCGCCCATGGCGAACGCCAAGTTCGCCGGCAAAATGGCGAAAGAAAGCTACGATATTATCGCCGGTAAATCTGAGCGCTCGCCAGAGCGATCTGATAAACGCTTCCGTGATCCGGCCTGGACAAATAACCCGTTCTATAAGCGCGGCATGCAGACCTATCTTGCGATGCAAGAGCATTTAGAAGACTGGGTGGGTGATCTCAAACTTGGTGAGATGGAACACGCGCGCGCGACGTTCGTCATGAACATGATCACCGATGCCATTTCGCCAACGAATGCTCTGGCGACCAATCCGGCCGCGAAGAAACGCGCCATTGATAGTGGGGGCTTGTCGCTGATCAAAGGCCTCCAAAACGCCTATGAAGACCTGACCAAGAATGGCGGTATGCCAAGCCGCGTGGACAAAACCCCGTTCGTCGTCGGTGAGAATGTCGCCATCACGCCCGGCAAAGTGGTGTGGAAGAATGAGATGATGGAACTCATTCAATACACGCCGGTGACCGAAGAGGTTCGCGAAATCCCGTTCCTGAATATCCCGCCGCAAATCAATAAATATTATGCGAGTGACTTGGATCCGATCACCAGCATCGTGCAATTCTTGCTCAAGAATGGCTTCCAAACGTACATCATTTCTTGGCGCAACCCGACCAAAGAGCACAAAGACTGGGGCCTGTCGGAATATGTCGATAGCCTGATCCAGTGCACCGAAGTGATCAAAGAGATTAGCGGCTCAGACAAGATCAATGTCTCGGGCGCCTGCTCGGGTGGCATCACGACGGCGACCTTCGCAAGCCTCTTGGCGGCGGCTGGCGATGACCGGATTAATTCATTGACCCTGCAAGTCTGCGTGCTTGATCCAGAACCAGATGATAGCGAGCTTGGCTCCATGGTGTCTGAGCGCAGCCTCGAAATTGCGCGCCGTTACTCGCGTCGTAAAGGGATTTTGAAAGGCGACGATCTTGCCCGCATGTTTGCGTGGATGCGTCCGAACGATC
>CAYNUI010000194.1:0-4939 GCA_964400185.1 uncultured Hyphomonas sp. | reverse complement strand
CAAAGCCGATTGGGCAAAGGCCTGTCCGCGCTGATTGGCGAAGTGGAAGGCGTTGGTCTCGCCACGCCAGACGAGAGCGCGCCATCTACAAGCGCCCCATCCGGAGCGCCGGCCAGCGCTGTCGATGAGTATGCCATTGCGGATATTCGTCCCAACCCAGCTCAACCGCGTCGGACCTTTTCTGAGCAAGAGCTGGATGAGCTCGCCGAGTCGATTAAGCAACGTGGAGTCTTGCAACCGATCTTGCTGCGACCAGATCCCGATGCACCAGGACAATATCAAATCGTCGCTGGGGAACGTCGTTGGCGCGCTGCCCAACGGGCCGAGCTCACAACCATTCCCGCGGTCGTTCGCGACATGGATGAGTTGCAGCTTCTCGAAGTTGGCATCATCGAAAATGTTCAACGTGAAGATCTCAACCCGGTTGAAGAGGCCGAGGCCTATGGCGCGCTGATCAAACGGTTTGGCCGCACGCAAGAAGACTTAGCCGAAAGCGTCGGGAAATCGCGCGCACATATCGCCAATACATTGCGCTTGCTCAATCTCGGTGAAAGCTCACGCGAGCATTTGCGCCAAGGCCGGATTTCGGCAGGGCATGCCCGCGCAGCGCTTGGCGCGCCAGATCCGGACCGCGTCGTCGACATGGCGGTGATGAAGGCGATGTCGGTGCGCGAAGTGGAGTCTTTGGTAAAACGCTTGAAGGATGGGGCTTCGCTCGACACCGTCGCGAAGAAGGTCAATCAAGCTGATAAGGACGTGGACACTGAGGCGCTGGAAAGTGATCTTGCCCGCGTGCTTGGTCTGAAAGTCGACATTCGCCAAGGGGCAAAAGGTGGCGAGCTTCGCATTCGCTATGGCGATCTTGAGCAGCTGGATGAGCTCTGTCGACGGTTGACTGCGAAACGCAGTTAAGTATCTGAATATATTGCATAAAATAGCAGGTTTCGAGGCCTGGCGAAATCCGTTTGTCTTACGCGGCGGTACGGACGCTAGCGTGTTGTCTCAGACCTAAAAGACGAGACATGTCATGGCCGATACTGATTTTGCGTCCCCGCATAAACTTCAGCGACCGAAGCTTAGCTATCGCGAACCAACCCATGAAGGGTATCTCGAGCGCGGCGCGAAGGTTGTGCCGGCGTCAGAGCTGAATCTCGAAGAGATCGATTTGGCCGATGTTGAGGTCTGGCGGCAAAACAAGATGTGGGATCGCTTCGAGCGTCTGCGAAAGGAAGACCCGGTTCACTTAACGCCCGATAGTTTCTTCGGTCCGTATTGGTCGATTACCCGCTACAAAGACATCATGGCGATCGATACCGACCATAAACGGTTCTCGTCGGATTCCGAGCAAGGCGGAATCACGCTCTCAAACATGGGCGACAGCATGATTGGTCGAAGTTTCATTTCGTCGGATGAGCCGATCCATTCACAGCATCGCAAGACGGCGCAACCGGCGGTCGCGCCAAAGGCCTTGAAAGAGTATGAGCCGCTCATCCGCCGCCGCACCCGTGGCGTTTTGGACAATCTCCCTGTCGGCGAACCGTTTGATTGGGTCCACGCGGTTTCGATTGAACTGACCGCGATGATGCTCGCGACTCTCTTCAACTATCCTCAAGAGCGTCGCCGCGAGCTGACGCATTGGTCCGACATCACAACCAATCCAACCGATCCAGACATTTGTCCGGGTGGCATCGACCAATGGCGCGCAGAATTGACTGAGTGTGGACAGGTCTTTTGGGAGATCTATCAAAACCGCAAAAAGTCGGAACCAGCCGGCGATTTGATGAGTCTGCTGGCGCATGGCGAACATACGCGCGACATGAATCCGATTGAGATGTTGGGCACTGTGTTGCTCCTCATCATTGGCGGCAATGATACAACGCGAAACACAATGTCTGGCGGCGTCTACGCTCTGAATAAATTTCCAGAAGAGTATGAAAAACTAAAAGCCGATCCGAGTCTCATTCCGAACATGGTGTCGGAGTTTATTCGCTGGCAGACGCCGCTCGCCTATATGCGCCGCACCGCCCTCGAAGATGTTGAAATGCATGGCAAGGTCATCCGCAAAGGCGACAAGGTCGCCATGTGGTATGTCTCGGGCAATCGCGATGAGACCTTTTGGGACGAAGACCCCAACCGTTTGATCATCGATCGCAAACAGGCGCGCAACCACATCTCCTTTGGCTTCGGTATCCACCGCTGTGTCGGAAACCGTTTAGCCGAGCTGCAATTGCGGATCCTATGGGAAGAGATCTTGGAGCGGTTTGAACATGTCGAAGTGGTCGACGAACCAAGCCGGGTTTCGAGTTCCTTCGTTAAAGGCTATTCCTGGTTGCCGGTGGTGCTCCACCCGAAATCCTAGCCTCTCAAGTCTCTGACTCGACGAGTGTCTGAATATTGCCCGTGAGCATTTTAGCCGCGTTCTCTACAAGGGCGTCTTCGTCAAGTTCGCACTCATCGAAGATCATTTCGACGAGCGCATAGCCCATCTCGACGCCAAGCCTCATGCTCTCGAAAGTGCGCACTCGATTTAAGTCCGGCCACATTTGTAAGACTTGATCCGTGAGTATCTGAGAGACATGTCGATGAGATGCGATCCGGACATCGGCAAGAATTGGCGTGGCGTGTAGCGCGCGCATGATCCAAACGCCGGCCCTTGTGTTTCGGGTGACGTCAATGGTTTCTGAGAGAGATTTCCGGATTTGCTCTTCAATTGAGTCAAAGTCGCCCGTCACATCTGTCCAGGCTTCGAGGATGGCATTCTGTTTGGCCATCAATCGCTCCCCGAGCTCTTTGAGCACGGCATATTTGTTTGGAAAGTAGCGGTAAAGCGCCGGAGGGGTGAGACCGGCGCGCCCGCAAATCGTATTCGTCGATAGGCGTTCAAATCCGACGTCTTCTAACAGTTCCGCGGCGGCTGAAAGGATCAGTTCCAGTGTTTTCTGGCTTCGCTCTTGGTGAGGCGCACCGCGTCTAGACGTCTGGGGTTTTACGGCGGCTGGCATGTCAAATCCTCTCGATTGACAGATGGCTGATTTCTGATAACGATAGTCATCACTATCATTATTGGGGAGATCAAGCAATGGGCGTCTCAAGACGAAGACTGCTGCAAGGCGGTGCCGTGCTTGGGGTTGCGGCAGCGATTCCGGTCGGCCAGCATGTGGCTTGGGGCATGCGCGATTATACCCGCGAGGGCTACTCTCCTGATTATCCGGACGCCCCGGTCGGCGAAGAAAGCTGGATGAATTGGTCGGGGGCGCAGCGCGCGACCCCAAAGCAACTCGCCTCGCCCCAATCTCTTGCCGAACTTTCTGAATTCATTGCGGGTAGTGAAGATCGCATCCGCCCGCGCGGCAGCGGACATTCTTTCTCTGGCCTCGTGCCCAGTGAAGGCACGATCCTGGATGTCAGCTATCTATCGGGGCTGAAGGCGTACAACCAGCAAACCGGGGTCGCGACCTTTGGCGCGGGAACCACGCTGTTGCAAACGGCGGGCAACCTTCAGGATTTGGGCCGGGCCTTTCCGAACTTGCCGGACATCGTGGATCAAACCTTAGCCGGCTCTTTTTCGACCGCCACACACGGCACCGGGCAAACGCTGACGGCCTTGCATGATTACATCCGCGGCTTTCGTTTGGTGACAGCATCCGGTGACGTGCTGAACGTTTCACGTGAAACGAACCCAGACCTGTTTTCAGCCGGTAAAGTCGCGCTCGGAGCGCTTGGCGTGATTGCCGAATATGATGTGCAGACCATCCCGGCTTTCAATCTGCGTCGCGTTGTTACTGCTGAACCAATCGAGCAGGTCTTGGACGAGGCTGAGGCGCGCGCTGCGTCGCACAGAAACTTTGAAGTCTTCTATCTTCCGGGCACTGGAATGGCGGCGACGTTGAGTCACGACCTGCATGAGGGCGAGGTGACCGGAGTCCAGCCGTCGGAAGATGACGAGATCTTAGAGGGTCTCAAACAGTTGCGGGACCAGTTTGGGTGGTGGCCTTGGCTGCGCCGAAAGATTGCCCAATCGGCTTTGCCAAATGGCGTCATTGAAGACGTTAGCGATGCCTCGATGGAGCTGCTCGCAACGACCCGGCCGATCAAATTCAATGAGATGGAATATCACTTGCCGCAGGATCAAGGCATTGCGGCTTTGCGAAAAGTAATCGCGAAAATGGACCGGCGAAAGTCGGCCTTCTTCCCCATGGAGATCCGCTTCATCGCACCGGATGATGCCTGGCTCAGTCCGTTCCAAGGTGGTCCGCGAATCTCGATTGCTATTCATGCGGCCGTTGACGAGCGCTTTGATTATTTCTTCTCAGACTTTGAGCCGATTTTCTTGCAGCATGGCGGGCGTCCGCATTGGGGCAAGTGGCACAGTCTGAAACGCATCGATTTCGACATGCTCTATCCAGAGTTCCGCCAATTTGCAGAGCTTCGAGAAACCCTCGACCCAACCGGAAAATTCCTGAACCCGCATCTTGCAGATTTGTTTGGGGAGCCGTTCAATGCTTAAACCAAGCCGCCGCAGCCTGATCCTCGGCGGCACGGCCATAATCGGAGCCGCGACGCTGATGTCAAAACCAGGTGATAAAAGCGGACCACGAGATCCTTATTTCTTGGATGTGCAATCTGCCTTGATGGCGGCGGGGATCGCGACCCCCACCCTGATCATCGACCGCGCGCGGTTGAACCGGAATATTGACACGCTAGTGGGGCATTTGCCGACGGGCATGGGCTATCGGATCGTCGCAAAATCGCTGCCCTCTTTGGCTTTGATCGATCATATTGGACGTCGCGTGGGTACGGATCGGTTGATGACTTTCAATCTGCCCATGCTGTCTGAGCTCAGCGTTCTGATGCCGGAGGCGAGCCAATTGCTCGGCAAACCGCTACCGGTTCAAGCGGCGAAAACCTATTTCGAGACCCTGCCCGCTGAGACGTCAGG
>CAYNUI010000193.1:0-4972 GCA_964400185.1 uncultured Hyphomonas sp. | reverse complement strand
AAAAAAGCTAGCGCGACAGAAGACGGCGTAGCGGGTCCGATGTCGGACTGGTAGGGCGCTCCAGCCAGAGCGCGCCGGAATTATACAAATACAAGAACGCATCGGTGGATTCTTTCGCCGCTTGCCCAGCCATCTCGCCGGCAAGGCGTTTATTGGCAATCCGCTGCAAGACGGCAAAGCCGACGAGCGGCACGCAGGTCCACCAGGCGACCAGGAAGGTTGAGACGACGCCAGCTAGAAGCAGAAAGTCGGAGACCAAGTCCAACAACCAAATCCGATTGGCATAGTGTGAGCCGAGTTGTTTGAGAACGTCCATCCGGCCATGCAAATACTCAGCATCGAGCGCCCAAGTCTGATCGGGCGTCGCTGGGACACGCACAGTCATACGGGCTTCTTCGCCCAAGGGAGTCTTATAAGCATGTGACGGCATTATACGCTCCGGGGTTCATCCGGTGCCTATACTGTAGCGTGGAGGGCTTAACGAAACCTATCCTAGAATTTAGATGAACTCGCTTTAATGGAAAGCGCGTGTAAACCCGTCTCGAATTCTTGTTTTAACGCGTCCATGACTGCCCGTTGCATCGCCACCCTTGAAAAGCCGTCAAAGGCTTTACTGGAGATCGTCACAGTATAGTGCGTCTCGCCCTCTGGAGAGGCGCCTGCATGCCCGGCATGTTTGTGACTATCATCGACCACGTCGAGGACCTCTGGCGCGAACGCCTCGGTCAAACTGTCACGGATTCTGTCTGATCTGGTCATTAGTTCTGGTCTCTTTAACCCGAAGCACCTATGTTAGCCCGCTTATGGATGACGGATACAAATATCGCCCCAAGTTCACCGATATAAGGGTGAAGCCGCCGGCCGACGAGACCTCTCGTGCAAAAGCCCAGGAGACGCGCATTTGCGAGCATCCTGGATGCGACCTCGCAGGCGAACATCCGGCGCCGAAACAGTTCGGGGATGGCAAACATTATTTCTGCCAGCGTCATGCGGCGGAATATAATCGCGGCTTCAATTTCTTCGACACGATGAATGAAGAGCAGCTCAAGGCGTTCAATGAAAACGCCCGCTACGGGTTCAAGCAGACCTGGAAGTTTGGTGCGGGCCCGATGGGCGGCGACAAAGCCGGTAAAGCGCACGATCCGAAAACTTGGCGCGGGGCCGAGTTTTTCCAAGATGCAGCCGAGGCCCGCGAAGCGCGGCGCGCCAATCGTTCGGCGACAGGTCTTGCCAAACGTGCCCTGGAAGAGCTGGATTTGGATGCGAACGCCAAACCGCCAGAGATCCGCGCCCGCTATGCTGAATATGTTCGCCGGTTCCACCCGGACTCAAATAGCGGTGACCGTTCTTCAGAAGAAAAACTCGCGCGGGTCATTCGCGCCGGCAAGACGCTGAAAGCTGCAGGCCTGATGAAGGACTGACTCGATTTCTTGCCGAAATCGCGAAATCAGCCCACTTTCCGCCGATGGACGACGCGCCAAAACTTTCATACGCGCCTTATTTTGATCATCCACTGAAACGTGGAATGGTCCGCACAATTGAGCGCTTGTCTGGCCAGCCCTATTTGCAACGCCTGTATGAGACCTATCGCGCGGATCTTGCGCATGAACCGTTTTTCGCGGCAGCGGTAAAACTGCTAGACTTGGACGTTGAGTTTAGCACCAGTCGCCTCGCCCAAATTCCGGCCACTGGCCCGCTCGTCATTGTTGCCAATCACCCGTTTGGCGTCTTGGATGGGCTGCTCATCTCTTGGCTGGTCTCGCTCCGGCGGACCGATTTCAAGGTCCTCACCAATGCCGTCCTGGATGGTGCCCCGGAGGCACGGGATTGGCTTTTGCCGATCGATTTCAACACCACGAAAGAGGCTCAAGCGACCAACATCGCCACCCGGGCTGAGAGCTTGGAGCGGTTGAGGAATGGCGAGTGCATCATCGTCTTCCCGGCCGGCGGGGTGTCGACCTCTCCCACGCCCTTTGCGCGTATGGCCGTCGATGACACTTGGAAGCCGTTTACCGCCAAGCTGATCACGCGGAGCGAAGCGAGCGTGACGCCGATCTTCTTCGAAGGCCAGAACTCACGCCTCTTCCAATGGGCGAGCCATGTCTCCATCGAGCTGCGACTGGCGCTCATCTTCCGGGAAGTGAAGCGCCGCGTCGGCACGGCAATGCCGGTCCATATTGGCGAAACGCTGCCACCAGACCTGCTCGCCACAGCGGGCAAACGCCATGAGCTGATGAATTTCTTGCGCAATCAAACCTATAAAATGGCACCGCAGGACCAACACGCCTCGATTGAGCGAGCCTATGCGCGGTTCGAGGCCTCAAAACCGGCCATCTTCCACTAAATCCTACGGTATATAGACCGTGTAGACGACGTCAGCGGCGACATCGAACGTGCCATCGCTGAGATCGATATTGCCGGTATTCCAGCGGTAGTCGAGATCGAACCGAACCGATTGATCGGCAATGGAGCCTGGTGTCGCCGCGGTCCGGCGATTTCCGCGGAAAATATCCCGCCCCGCCGTCAGAGTGGAGAGACGCCGATAGCCGCCCCATTGCACACCGGAACGATTGGTGTTGCCCGAATGCGGGATTTGCGCGGCGCTGCCAAAAGATAGACCGGCATCATTCCCCGACTGCGTCATCCGCATGCGCAGACGGATCAGGTTGAGGTCGGCAGGATCCGCGGCTGAGGCGATCACATCTATGTTGAAGGCCTTGTTGGTCGCGACATAGAAGCTGCTTAGGATATCGCTTCGGATCGTTCGCACATCCGTATTTCCGTTCAAAGCGAAAGGGTTCAGCACATCAGAGGCTGAGGTAAAGCGGTCGCCCTGGCGGGTGGTTTGGTTACCGCTGCCCGGAATGTTCTGAATCCGAAGCGTTGCCCCTGTGCCGTCTGGAAACGCCTGCTCGGCGGCGTCCAGCGTCCCCGTGATGACCGTATGAACGTCGCTAGAAATCAGATCTGTGCTGGCGCCGGAATTCTCGAGAATGAAATCAGATACAATCGGCGTCGCATTGGCATTGTCCGCTGCCCAAACAATCGCGATCCCATCAATGTTGAAATGGGGACGGTCAATTGTCCCACTGATAGAGGTTTGCGACAGGCAAAGGCTCGCGCCGAGCATAATAGCGCTCGTCCGCAGCACGGCCTGCAATTTGGATCGATTTTTTATCTCCATTGGCACCTGTTTACCAAAACACCGTTCGGATCCAGATAATCCATTCGATGGAATTTTATCGATTCATTTCGCTTTCTTCCCAGTCTGGGCCTTGCTTTTTTGGCCCAAACGCAGTCATTGGCGCGGGTCCTGATTTAGGAGTTTCAGAACATGGCTGGTGTTGTGGTTGTCGGCGCTCAATGGGGCGATGAAGGCAAAGGCAAAATTGTGGATTGGCTTTCGCATCGCGCCGATGTGGTGGCGCGCTTTCAAGGCGGACACAATGCCGGACATACGCTGGTCATTGATGGCACCACCTACAAGCTCAACCTGTTGCCATCGGGCGTCGTCCGGGGTGGCAAGCTCTCTGTTATTGGCAATGGCGTCGTGGTAGATCCTTGGCAGCTCCTCTCAGAGCTAGAGAACATGGAAAAAGCCGGGATCACGCTGACACCGGACGACCTCCTGCTCGCTGAAACCGCTTGCTTGATCCTGCCCTGGCACCAAGACTTGGACGAAGCCCGCGAGGGCGCGGCCAGCGCTAAAGCCAAGATTGGCACCACCAAGCGCGGCATCGGCCCGGCCTATGAAGACAAAGTCGGACGCCGCGCCATCCGCGTCGCAGACCTCGCAGATGAAGCTGCGCTCGACCAAAAGCTCGACCGTTTGATCGCTCACCATACCCCTTTGCGCACCGGGCTTGGACTCGCTGCGCCAGATCCCGCCGCTTTGAAAGCGGAGCTTTTGAAGATCGCGCCGAAAATTCTCGCCTTTGCTGGCCCGGCCTGGAAAGTCCTCGGTGAGAGCCAGAAGCTCGGCCGCCGTATTCTGTTTGAAGGCGCTCAAGGCGTGATGCTGGATGTTGATCACGGCACCTATCCTTTTGTGACCTCCTCAAATGTCGTCTCCGGCCAGGCCTCAGCAGGGACAGGCCTCGGACCACGCGCCGTCAGCTATGTGCTCGGCCTCGCCAAAGCCTACACGACGCGCGTCGGCACAGGGCCCTTCCCGACCGAACTGTTCGATGAGATCGGCCAAGGCCTCGGCGAGCGTGGACACGAGTTTGGCACGGTGACGGGCCGCGCCCGTCGCTGCGGTTGGTTCGATGCTGTGATGGTTCGCCAAGCCTGCGCGGTCTCTGGGGTCGATGGGTTGGCGCTAACCAAACTCGACGTGCTAGACGGCATGGAAGAAATCAAAGTCTGCACAGGCTACAAGCTCGGCGACGAGGTTCTGGACTATCTACCCGCAACTGCTGCGGCGCAGGAAGCCGTCGAGCCGATCTACGAGACCATGCCCGGCTGGAGCGGATCCACACGCGGCGCGCGGTCTTGGAATGATTTGCCGGCCGAAGCGGTGAAATATGTTCGGCGCTTAGAAGAGCTTGTCGGCAAGCCGTGCGCGCTGGTCTCGACGTCGCCGGAGCGCGAAGACGTCATCCTGATGCGCGATCCGTTCGAGCAGCGTTAGGCTCCACCAGGCCTCTTTTTCTCCGCAGACGCCAGCGCAGGCTGGGGTCTAGGGACGGTAATTTCGTCAAGGAATGGACGCAAAAAAGGGTCCATGGATACCTGCCTGCGCAGGCATCTTCGGAAAACTAATTTAACTCAAAGCGAGCTTAAAACGTCGGCATCTGTCCGGTCGCAGCCCATGGCATGCCGACCGCGAGGATGACGCTAATCACCAAGCCGATCAAAGCCCGGCCGGCATCAGAGCTGACATCCATCAAAGCTGCGCCGCGTTCGCGAAGCGCCGTGACGAAGGAGATCGCCATTTCGCGGCCCGCCAAGAGGCCAAGGAAGACCCAGG
>CAYNUI010000192.1:0-5011 GCA_964400185.1 uncultured Hyphomonas sp. | reverse complement strand
TTGCTGAAGGCGTGTCGGGAAGAGGCTGATTTGCGTCATGCAGACCTCTTATAGCGGTGGGTGTTTCTGGCAATGCCCGCATGAAGGGTGCGCCTCGGCTAGAATCTGCGAAATTCGCCGTCCTCACGAAAGATTTTACTTTGCCACGGTTCGCGATGCGTGTACTGAATGATATATAAATTGTTCAGCGATAAGGAGGCGTCCATGGCAGAAACCCGGTTCACCGTGAATGGAGAGGAGCAGGCTGTCGATACGGATCCGAGCACGCCGCTGCTATGGGTATTGCGAGAGCAATTGAAGCTCACCGGCACCAAATTTGGCTGCGGTATTGCGCAGTGCGGGGCCTGTACGGTCCACCTCGACGGGGTGCCGGTGCGATCTTGCTCGACGCCACTTTTGGCTGCAGAGGGCGCTGAAATCACCACCATTGAAGGGGTCGCTGCCGACGATGGCACCCAGCACAAAGTGCAAGCCGCTTGGATTGAGCATCAAGTTCCACAATGTGGCTACTGCCAGTCGGGTCAGATTATGTCTGCGGTCGCTCTGCTGCGCGATAATCCGAATCCAAGCGACGCGGATATTGATGCCGCGATGCGTGGGAACATTTGTCGGTGCGGGGCCTATGGCCGAATCCGCGCCGCCATCAAATCAGCTGCTAGCGCGTAAGGGAGTCAATTATGGGAAAATGGACCCGTAGAGGTTTTATCGCAGCTGGCGTCCTAGGCGGCGGTGTACTTGCCGTCGGTGTGGGCATTCGTGAAGGTCATCGCGCCCCAAAACTCGCAGGCATGATGACCGAAGAGGGTGAGACCTTGGTCAATGTCTGGGTGAAACTTGCGCCAGACAATACGATCACAGCCATCGTCCCGCACAGCGAGATGGGCCAAGGGGTATTCACCTCAATGGCGCAAATGCTGGCAGACGAGATGGATGCGGACTGGGAAAAGGTCACGTTCGAACAAGCCCCAGCTCATGAGGCTTATGCCAATTATCCACTCGGGCGGGAATTCTTGATGGGCGACACCAAAGTGCCGGGCTTTGTCCAGGATTCGCTGAATGGCGGTTTCTTGCGCATCGCTCAGTCCATGGGCCTGCAAATTACCGGCGGCAGCACGGCTGTTCGCTTTACGGGCATGGGCGGGATGCGCATAGCCGGTGCCGCGGCGCGTGAAATGATCGTCAAAGCAGCGGCTAAAGAGTGGGGCGTCTCAGCTGCATCTCTCCGCACAGAAAAGAGCATGGTCTATGACGACTCAAATGGTCGCTCTGCGCCCTATGCTGATTTTGCTGAACAAGCGGGCAAATTCGCTCCGCCGACGCAGCCCAAGCTGAAAACGCCGGATCAATATACGCTGATGGGAAAATCGCTGCCGCGGTTCGACATTCCAGCAAAAACAAATGGCACGGCGGAATTTGGGATCGATGTTGACCTGCCGGACATGAAGTATGCTGCTGTGATGGGGCCGCCTGTGCTGGGCGCAAGCACGGTGAGTGTCGACAACACCTATGCCGCAGACATGCCTGGCGTGATCAAAATTCTCGACAAAGGCAGCTTCGTCGCCGTGGTTGCCGAGGGCTACTGGCAGGCTGAGAATGCCGTGCGTCAGCTCGATGTCACCTGGAGTGAGACTAGCGCTGACAATCTCAACCAAAACGACATTTTCAACCAGATGCGCACCGCCATGGATGAAGCTGGCGGCAAGGGCAAAGAAGACGTCGCTGTCGGCAATGTCCGCCGGGCAACTGAAGGCGCAGCACGGGTCTATGAAGCGGAGTATTCCGTGCCGTTCCTCGCCCATGCGGCGATGGAGCCGCTTAATGCCACAGCTTGGGTGCGCGACGGTCAGATTGATCTTTGGTCTGGCCTGCAAAACCCGCTCGCCATTCGCGATGAGATCGCCGGTGCCTATAACGTGAAGAAGCACGACGTGACGGTGCACAATGTGCTGCTCGGCGGCGGGTTTGGGCGACGCTCGAACCCGGACTATCCGCTCATGGCGGTCGAGATTGCGAGCGAGTTTGAGCATCCGGTCAAAATGATCTGGTCGCGCGAACAAGACACCCAGCAAGACTGGTATCGTCCGGCCTCGGTCAGCCGCTTCAAAGCTGGCCTCGACGAAGAAGGCATGCCGGTCTCTTGGGACAATATGTTCACGCAAAAGCATGATCCGCCAGAAGCGTCTCAAATCCCATACAAGATCGACAATCAGCTGATCCACTATACCGACGTGGAGCACCATGTTCGGTTCGGCCCTTGGCGCTCAGTCGATCATACCCAGCATGGCTTTTTCATTGAGAGCTTTGTTGATGAGCTCGCCGATCAAGCAGGCATGGATGGCTATGCCTATCGCCGCAAGCTCTTGGAGCATTCACCGCGTTATTTGGCCGTGCTTGATGCGGCTGCCGACGCGGCTAGTTGGGGCCGTGAGGTGCCGGAAGGCCGCGGGCTTGGGATTGCTTTGGTCGACTCGTTCGGAACCGTGGTTGCACAAGTCGTTGAGGTCGATGTCACCGGTCCAGAACCTCGTGTAGTGCATGTCTGGTGCGCAGCCGATCCCGGCTATGCGATGAACCCAGATGGCTTCATTGCGCAGATTGAGTCAGGCATCATCTATGGTCTGACCGCGGCTCTTTATGGTGACATCACCATTGAAGACGGCGCGGTGGTTCAGTCTAACTTCCACGACTATCCGATGCTGCGCATGGATCAGGCGCCTGAAATCTCGGTCGAGATTATCAATAGCGGTGCCAAGGTTGGCGGTGGCGGCGAACCCGGCACACCCCCAATTGCGCCGGCGCTCGCCAATGCGGTCTTCGCCGCCACAGGCGTTCGTGTTCGCAGCCAGCCGATCGCAAACTTCAAAGAGGGGCTGAGCTAAATCCGCTCAGTTAGAGTCCACGACATAGACCGCTTGGCGAAACACCCCCGCCAAGCGGTGCACCTTTGAATGAACTAGGGTTAGGCCCAGCCGATCAAACGTCTCGCGCCAGCCTGCGTCTGACCGATTGGTATGCGGATGGCCGAAGAATTCGAGATTGGTGATTGAGTCGGCGATCTTGGTGTATTTGCGCTGCCAGGCGCTTTCGAAAACGTCTTCGATAACAATCACGCGGCGCGCGACACGGGCCGCTTCCTTTAGGATGGCGTCCGGATCAGGCGTGTGATGCAAGACGGTGAGAAGCAGTGCGGTATCATACGCGCGGTCATCGAACGGCATTGTCTCGCCATCATAGAGCGACGCCTTCAATGTCGTATCATAGCTGCTGTCGGTGATATCGAGCCCATCAATAGGGTAACCGGCAGCCCGAAACTCAGCGAGCACGCTGCCGGGGCCCGAGCCGATTTCCAATAGGGTTTGATCCTCCGGCAGCCATGGCCGGATCAAGTCCAGCTTACGCCGAGCGTCTGCTCGCCAAATCGCGAAAACAGCGGGGCCTAGGAGGGGTGTGCGCCAGAGAGACGGCATCGTAATCGCTTGCCTCTCTCCGGCAGCCTACATTTGCATCGTCCAGCCTTCGACGCCCATCGCGGCCTGACGGACCGCTTCGGACATGGTCGGGTGTGCATGGCAGGTGCGTGCGACATCCTCTGAAGATGCGCCAAACTCCATCGCAATCGCAATCTCATGGATCATTTCACCGACGCCAACGCCGATCATATGAGCGCCGAGGATTTTATCGGTCCCTTCTTCAGCGAGGATTTTCACGAAGCCAAGCGTCTCATGATTGGTGCGCGCGCGCGAATTGGCCATGAAGGGGAACTTACCCTTCTTGTACTTGATGCCAGCTTCTTTTAGCTGCTCTTCGGTTTTGCCGATCGTCGCAATCTCAGGGTTCGTATAGACGACGCCGGGAACCAGATCATAATCGACATGGCCAGCCTTGCCGGCGATCAATTCGGCCACCGCAGCGCCATCATCTTCGGCTTTGTGGGCCAGCATTGGGCCGGCAATACAGTCACCAATCGCCCAGACACCCGGCGCGACTTTAAAATGATCAGTGGTTTCGATCACGCCGCGCTTGTCGGTCTTACCGCCCACATTTTCGAGACCGAGGCCTTCAGTATAAGGGCGTCGTCCGATGGCGACGATGACGATGTCAGCGTCCAGCGTTTCTGCGTCTCCGCCAGCAGCCGGTTCCATTGTGAGCTTCAGCTTGGTTTTTAGTTTTTCGATGCCCGTCACTTTGGTGCTGAGCTTGAAGGTCAGGCCTTGTTTCTTGAACGTGCGCTGCGCTTCTTTCGCAACTTCATTGTCCATGCCCGGCAGAATCCGGTCGAGATATTCGACCACGGTCACTTCGGAACCAAGGCGAGACCAGACGCTGCCCATTTCGAGACCGATGACGCCCGCACCGATTAGGACGAGCTTTTTCGGGATCGCTTTAAGGCTGAGCGCGCCGGTGTTTGAGACGATGCGCTCTTCATCAATCTCGATGCCGGGTAGGGTGGCTGGCTCAGAGCCAGTTGCGATGACAATGTTCTTGGCTGAAAGGACCTGCGTCTTGCCATCCTTGCCTTTGACCTCAACCTTGCCTGGGCCTTTGATCGATCCGAAGCCTTCATAGTGATCGACTTTGTTCTTCTTCAAAAGAAACGCGACGCCTTTAGTCAGGCCGTCTACAGCATCCGCTTTTTGAGCCATCATTTGCTCAAGGTCGACTTCGAGCTTGCCAGTCTTAATGCCCATGTCAGCGAAATCATTCTTGGCGGCGGCGTAAAACTCGGACGCATGCAGAAGCGCTTTTGATGGGATACAGCCCACGTTTAGGCAGGTGCCGCCGAGCGTGCTTTCTTTTTCAATGCAGGCTGTTTTTAGCCCCAATTGTCCTGCGCGAATTGCACAATTGTAGCCGCCAGGGCCACCGCCAATGATCACGACGTCGTAAGTTTCTGCCATGGGAAAATTTGCCTGCCTCAGCTCGCCATAAGATGTGGCGGCAACCTAGTGTTGTCGGCGGCAAATGCAATCCGCGAAACGCCTCAAGCGCGACGTAATGTCAGAATGAGCAC
>CAYNUI010000191.1:0-5034 GCA_964400185.1 uncultured Hyphomonas sp. | reverse complement strand
GTTTTCGACGCCCCGCTTTGCGAAGAGTGCGACGCCTGCATCGATGTTTGCCCGGTCGAATGCCTCACCATCACGCCGAACGCAGCCACCGAAGACGAACTGCGCAGCGCGTTGACCGCGTCTGACCCAACTGTCGATCAAGATCTCTATGTGTCTAATCCTTTGCCGCTTACCGGTCGGGTGATGATCAAGGACGAAAATATCTGTCTGCATTGCGGGCTCTGTGCTGAGCGCTGCCCAACGTCGGCTTGGGACATGAAGGAAGGGGTCATCCAAATCCATCATGCTGCCGACCAAAAAGAATTGAGCGAGGCCTAAGATGAGTGGTCCCGGACTAAACGATTTCGTCATCAAGATCGGCACCGTAAACGGCACCGGATCGGCCAGTGCGAACGGACTCTTGATGAAGTCCATTTTCCGCATGGGCATTCCCGTGGTCGGCAAGAACGTGTTCCCATCAAACATTCAAGGCCTGCCAACCTGGTATGAAATCCGCGTCTCAGGCGACGGGCATGCGGGACGCTCGGGCGAAGTTCACATGATGGTCGCGATGAACCAGGCGACCTATGATCAGGACTTGGCCGAACTCGCGACCGGCGGGGTGTTGCTCTACGATTCGACCTGGCCGCGGCCGCAGCTCGAAAGCCGTCCGGACGTGACCGTCATTGGGGTGCCACTTTCGAAAATGTGCAATGAGGTGGTGAAAGCCGCCCGCTCACGCATCTTGATGAAGAACATGGCCTATGTCGGCGCTGTGGCCGCGCTGGTCGATATTGACCTCGGCGTGATCCGCAGCCTGATCGAAGAGACGTTCGCCGCCAAAGCCAAGCTCATCGATAGCAATATGCAAGCGGTCCAGCTTGGCTATGACTATGTCAAAGAGAATTATGAGAGCCCGCTCCGGTTCCGCGTCGCGCCTTTGGATGAGACCAAAGGCAAGGTGATGATCGATGGGAATACAGCAGCATCACTCGGCTGCGTCTATGCTGGCGCCACCTTCGGGGCCTGGTATCCGATCACACCCTCGACCTCGCTCATGGATGGGTTCGTCAAATATTGTAAGAAATTGCGGGTCCATCCTGAGACCGGGAAAAACAAATATTGCATCATCCAAGCCGAGGATGAGCTCGCCGCGGCGGGCCTCATTATTGGTGCAGCCTGGAATGGTGCCCGCGCGTTTACGCCAACCTCAGGGCCTGGCATTTCGTTGATGAGTGAGTGGATTGGCTTTGCCTATTTCACCGAAATCCCAGTCGTCTTTTTCGACATTCAGCGAACCGGTCCGTCAACGGGCATGCCGACGCGAACCCAGCAATGCGATATCCAAACCTGCGCCTATGCTTCGCACGGCGACACCAAGCATATCGTGCTCTATCCGGCGGATCCGGGCGAGTGTTTTGACTTTGCGGTGAAGTCCTTTGATCTCGCCGAACGGTTCCAGACACCGGTCTTCTTCTTATCCGACATAGATATCGGCATGAACGATTGGATGGTGGATGAGCTGTCTTGGGACGACTCTTACATTCCTGATCGTGGAAAGGTTCTGTCCGAGGAGGATCTGTCCAAGATGGAGTCTTTCTCGCGATATTTAGATGTCGATGGAGACCACATCCCTTATCGAACGCTGCCTGGCACAGATCCGAAAGGCGCCTACTTCTTACGGGGGTCCGGCCACAACAAACATGCCCGCTACACCGAGCTCGGCCATGAGTATCAAGAAGTGGTCGACCGCCTGCACGCGAAATGGGCGAGCGCCAAAGATGCCGTACCGGCGCCTGTGGTGACAAAAGCCTCGTCGCCGACCCGCTATGGCGTCATCGCAATTGGATCGAGCGACGCAGCGGTGACCGAGGCCCGGACGCGTTTGGAAGCGGATGGCATGCCGGTCGATTATATGCGCGTCCGCGGCTTCCCGTTCTCCGCCGAGGTTGAGGCCTTCATCGCTGAGCACGATGAAGTCTTCATCGTCGAGCAAAACCGTGACGCGCAATTACACGGCCTCCTGTTGAACGAGACCCGCGTCCCACGAGAGAAAATGATCCCCGTCCTGCATTATTCGGGCGAGCCGCTGAACTATCGCTTTGTCTATGAAGAGATGATGACGCGCATCAAATTGAGGAAGATCGCATGACCTCCTTCGTCAAACCCAAAATCCGGCGGACCAACGAACCCTTAAACGAGCTCGGGCTCGCGCGGGCAGATTATGAAGGGGCGATGTCGACGCTCTGTGCGGGCTGCGGACATGACAGTGTGACGGCGGCGATCGTGCGCGCCTTTTACGAACTGTCCATCCCGACTCACCGCGCGCTGAAGATTTCAGGCATTGGCTGCTCGTCGAAAACGACGAGCTACTTCATGAATGACTCGCACGGGGCAAACACGGTTCATGGCCGCATGCCTTCATTCGCGACCGGCGCGCTTTCCGCCAATAATGACTTGCCGACGATTGGCATTTCCGGCGATGGCGACAGCCTCTCAATCGGTCTTGGGCAAATGGCGCATGCCATGCGCCGCAATGTGAACATGCTATATGTCATTGAAAATAATGGCGTTTATGGTCTCACCAAAGGGCAATTCTCGGCCTCTGCCGACCTTGGGTCACTGCCAAAGAAAGGCGACCCGAATGAGTTCCCCGCGATCGACCCGGTCGCTTTTGCGCTTTCAGTTGGCGCGACTTTCGTGGCCCGCAGCTTCTCTGGGGACCGCAAGCAATTGGTAGCTCTCATCAAGGCGGGACTGAAGCATAAGGGCTTCGCCGTCATCGACGTGATCAGCCCGTGTGTGAGCTTCAACGATCATAAGGGCTCAACCAAGTCTTACGCCCACACCTATGAGTTCTATAGCAAAGCCGTCCATGCCGATTATATCGCGCCGAGCGAGGAGATCGTTGCCGCCTATGATGAAGGCGAGACGATGCCGATCGAGCTGCATGATGGTGGCTATATCCAGCTGCGCAAACTGGAAGCCGACTATGATCCGACCAATCGCGCCGCCGCATTTGGACGTGCCGTCGATAGCGATCGAAACAATGAGATCCTGACCGGCCTGCTTTATCTCGATGAGAAACAGCCCGATCTACATCAGACGCAGAATATGGAAGACCGTCCGCTGAATGAGATCCCTTATGCGGAACTCAATCCGGGCGCCGAGGCCTTGTCAGCGCTTCAAGCAGAGTTCCGATAGCGAGGCCTAAACGGCCGCCACTTTCTGCTCGATCGCTCCGAAGATGGACTTGCCGGTCGCGTCCAGCATTTCCATGCGGACCGTGTCACCGGGTTTCATGAACGGTGTCTTGAACTCGCCCGTCGCGATTTTTTCGATCATCCGGATTTCCGCGATGCAGGAATAGCCAAGCCCGCCTTCGCTCACCGGTTTTCCCGGTCCGCCATCGGCGCCTTTGTTCGAAACGGTGCCCGAGCCGATCACTGTGCCCGCAGATAAGGGCCGCGTCTTGGCCGCATGCGCAACGAGCCGTGCCAACGAGAAGGTCGCATCCTCCGCCGCTTCAGCCCGGCCAAAAGCCTCTCCGTTATAATCAACGCGAAGCGGATGATGGACGAGATTGTCTTTCCAGGCTGCGCCAAGTTCATCAGGCGTCACCGCCACAGGAGAGAACGCGCTCGGCGGCTTTGATTGGAAGAAGCCAAAGCCTTTAGCGAGTTCCGGCGGAATGAGACCACGCAGAGAAACGTCATTACACAGCATGATGAGCTTGATGTGGTCGGCCGCTTCTGCCTCGCTGACGCCCATGGGGACATCATCGGTAATCACTGCGATCTCGCCTTCCATATCGCAGCCCCAAGCGACATCGCCGAGCGGAATATCATCCCGTGGTCCGAGGAAGGCATCGGAGCCACCTTGGTACATGAGAGGGTCGTCGTAAAAGCTTTCCGGCACTTCGGCGCCACGGGCTTTGCGAACAAGTTCCACGTGATTGATGTAAGCCGAACCATCCGCCCATTGATACGCGCGCGGCAGCGGGCTTTCGCAATCATGCTCATGAAAGCGGAAGGTCGGGACGGAGCCGAGCTCTACGCCTTCCGCCATACGTGCGAGACGCGGCGCAACCGTTTCCCAATCGTCCAATGCTGCTTGCAAGGTTGGCACAATGCGCGCGGCATCGGTGCAACGGGTCAGGTCTTTCGAGACAACGACGAGACGCCCGTCACGTGAGCCATTCTTAAGGGTGGCGAGTTTCATGAATTAGCTCTCTTCAGCAATCTTCTCATGCAGCCAAGCGGCATGGCGTGGAGCCTTTTTGGTTTGGCTCCATTCTTCAAGCATTTCAGGCGCGACGCGTTTCAGCTCTGCATACTGATCGGGGGTGCCGATATCGCAGGCCAGCTCTAAGCGGTGGCCGTTCGGGTCGAAGAAATAGATGGATTTAAAAATGCCATGATGCGTCGGTCCAAGGACATCCAGCCCATGTGCTTCGGCGCGTTCTTTCGCGGCTAGAAGCTCTTCCATTGAGCCCACTTTGAACGCGATATGCTGCACCCATTGCGGCGTGTTTTCATCGCGGCCCATATCGGGCTGCTGCGGCAGTTCAAAGAAGGCGAGTACATTCCCATTCCCGGCATCGAGGAAGATGTGCATGTACGGGTCATAGGCCCCCGTGGACGGCACATGGTCCTCAGCAATCGCCAGCTGAAAATCCATGCCGAGCACATTGTGATAGAACTCAACCGTCTCTTTGGCGTCTTTGCAGCGATAGGCGACGTGATGAACGCCTTGAAGGTTTGGCGCTTCAGTCATTCTTTTTTTCCTTCGTTGGAAAGAGTTTGGTACCGAGGAAGGCACCAATTCCACCACCCAAACCACCGGCTACGGCGCTGGCAAAAATGGAATTAATACCGTCTAACTCTGGAAACAGAACTCTTCGAATGCTCACTGCCACGGCTGCGAAAACCGCTAGCATCACAACCGCGCCTGTGGACATCTTTTTTTCCGTCACGCTGGCTCCTCAACCGCTAGCACTCCGCGTTCAACCTGATCACGTTCAATGCTTTCGAACAAGGCTTTGAAATTGCCTTC
>CAYNUI010000190.1:0-5041 GCA_964400185.1 uncultured Hyphomonas sp. | reverse complement strand
TCTGCCCATTCCGGACGCTTGCCGGTTGAATCTCTGTGACTGTTCGCGAACCCTTCAACTTCCGCCATCTCGCGGAGCGCGTTTGGCGTGAGCTCTTTGTTAAATCGCGATACGCCCGCGACAAACTTCGCTTCAATATATGGCTTTGGGATAATCTGGGCGACAGGCTCGAAATGCTTTGCGGCAGCGTCGGCCGACTCAAGCATGGCTTCATTGTTGCCATTGGTCGCGTCATTGAGCATCAAGATGAGATACGCATTGACGGTCTCGACGGTTACGCTGTCTGAGTAGTTCCTCAGCGCTTCCAGCAGCGCTGCACGATTCTCCGAATTAGGGTCGGCTTCGTAAGCGGCCTGAGAGTCAACAATCTCAGTGATATCTGGCCCCTCTGCTTGGGCGCGATCGATACCAAGTCCAAACACGGCCAGAGCAACAAAGAGAATCAAAGTTCGCATATATTTCCCCAATCTTCAGGGAAGAGTTTGAGGCCCTGAAAATGTTGCGTCAATCAAGATTCTGCGGATACGCAAAAATCAAAGTAAACCGGCTCAATATCGCCGAGTTTTTTCATCTGATAGCGTGTTTCAATGTGATCTCCCGGAGCAACACGCCAGTCATCTGCGCGGGTCGCCGTCCACTGAAAGGCGGGATGCGCAAGAAAGCGTTCCAGGGCTTCATCAGCATAAGATCGCACGTCGGTCGCAAATCTCAGGCGTCCACCGGGCCTCAAGACGCGGGCAAGGTCATCAAGGAAATCCGGCTGGATCAAACGACGTTTCTGATGGCGCGCTTTTGGCCAGGGGTCCGGAAACAGGATGAAGGCGCGATCAATGCTGGCGGAGGTTAATGCTGTGACCAGCTCGCGGCCGTCTTCGGGCCAGATGCGGATATTGCCCAAAGCCTGGTCCTCGATCTGTCCGAGCAATTTTGCGACGCCCTCGAAGAAGACCTCACTTGCGAGAATGCCGACCTCTGGATTGGCTGTCGCTTGGCCGCTCACATGCTCGCCGCCGCCAAAACCGATTTCGAGCCACATCTCTTTCGCGTCATTGAAAAGCGCACGGGAATCGAGGGCGCCCGGCTCACTTTCTGGGATCTGCAGTTTCGGGAGCACTTCGTCCATCAACCTCTTCTGACGACCAGAAAGGGGTCGTCCCCCACGTCGCCCAAAAGTCTTGAGCGGAGCGTCCGGCGAATAGGAGGATGGTTTGGTCATCAAGGTCTCATTGGAATTTGCGGGCGCTGTGCCCGAAAAAGGTGGCCGCGGCAATGCCGTACAACGGTCATCATAACTCGAAGAAGATCTTTCTTTTAGAAAAGCCCTTGCGTGCGTGCACTGAGAGGTTCACAACCCGCGCCTCGATTTAACTCTAGGCGACGTAACGTGACCACTCTGCAACCTGCAGCCACACAAGAACCTCCATCCGCGGCACTGCCCATGCCGCAATGGGAACTCGTGATCATGGTGGCAGCGCTGATGGCGCTGAACGCGCTGGCCATCGACATCATGTTGCCCGGGCTGAGCAGTATTTCTGAGCATTATGGGCTGCAACGCGACAATGATCAGCAATTGGTGATCTTCGCGTACATTGCGGGCTTCGGCGCACCGCAGCTTGTTTTCGGACCGATCTCAGACCGGTTCGGGCGCAAAGGGCTGCTGAGCATTTGCTTGATCGCTTATTCAGTTGCCGCTTTGGCCTGTATCGCCACCAATTCTTTTACAACGCTTCTCTTAGCGCGGTTCGTACAGGGCATATTCGCCAGTGGGGTGCGCGTGGTGGCCGTGTCGATCGTCCGAGACCTGCTTGCGGGTCGGGCCATGGCGCGGATCATGTCGCTTGTGATGACTGTGTTCATGGTGGTCCCGATACTCGCACCAACGATTGGGGCTGGCGTGATGTTGGTGGCGCCCTGGCAATGGACCTTTGGCGTTTTGATCATCGCGGCCTTGCTCAATTTGGTCTGGATCCAAATCCGCTTACCGGAAACCTTGCCGAAAGCAGACCGCGTTGCGCTCAACCCAAAACAGACGGGCCGCGCCTATTGGCAGGTTCTGACGACGCGTGTGACCTTTGGTTATATGGCGGCCAGCGGCGTAATCTTCGGCGCGCTGTTCGCTTTTGTCGCTGCGTCCGAGCAAATTTTTACGGATGTTTTTGGCCAGCATGAGACCTTTGCGCTTTGGTTCGCGGGCGTCGCCTTAGCGCTGGCCGTTGCCAATTTCTTGAACTCTCGGATCGTTGAGCGATTTGGGATGCGGCGGATCAGTCATTGTGTGTTGATCTTGTTTACGCTGCTCGCGTTCATCAATGTGATCACGCTCTATACGGTCGGTGAGAAGCTCTGGTTATTCTATCCGCTCTTTTGTTTGACCTTTGCCTGTTTTGGCATGCTGGGCGCGAACTTCACGGCGCTGGCCATGGAGCCGCAGGGCAAAATCGCTGGAACCGCAAGCGCCGCTTATGGCTTTGCGTCGACGACCCTATCGAGCTTTATCGGTTATTTGGTTGCAGGGCAGTTTGATGGCACGGTCGCGCCCTTCATGTGGGGCTTCGTCGCCCTCGGGCTGAGCTCGCTCACCATTGTCTTCCTGACCGAAGGCGGCAAGCTGTTTCAATCGCGCTAGCGGCCCTTGCGCTTCCGCAGCGAAACCCGCGCTAACTCGCGCACACAACGATTTGCCGAGAGGAAACACCATGGTCCAAACCCGCATCACCGAAATGCTCGGGATTGAGAAGCCGATCATTCAAGCCGCGATGGGATGGATCGCTCGCTCGCAATTGTCTTCGGCCTTCTCCAATGCGGGCGGGATGGGCATCATCGAGACGAGCTCTGGCGAGCTCGATGCCGTGCGGGCCGAAATTCTCAAAATGCGCGACCTCACCGATAAGCCGTTTGGCGTGAATGTGGCCCAAGCTTTTGTCCGCGACCCTGACATCGTGCAATTCGTGATCGATCAAGGCATCAAATTCGTCACCACGTCTGCAGGCAATCCGAAGAAATATACCGGCCAGCTGAAAGAAGCTGGGCTGACCGTGTTCCACGTTGTGCCGAGCTTGAAAGCGGCTTTGGGCGCGATCGAGGCTGGCGTCGATGGGCTCATTGTCGAAGGTGGTGAAGGCGGGGGCTTTAAGAACCCGAAAGACGTCGCCTCCATGGTGCTGATCCCGCAAGTCTGTGAAGCGGTTGATGTACCTGTCGTCGCCGCCGGGGGAATCATGGATGGGTCAAGCATGGCCGCAGCCTTCGCGTTGGGCGCAGAAGGCGTGCTCATGGGCACCCGTATTCTCTCCAGCGCCGAGAGCCCGGTGCATGACAATTGGAAACAGGCCATTGTCGATGCCGACGCCACCGACACCGTCTTCCTCAACCGCTCAGGCCCCGGCCCCGCCTTAAGAGCGCTGCGCACGGAGCGGACCACCAAGATTGCAGAAGAAGGCGTCGAGAATATTTTCGGCGAGTTTGCCGGCACGCAGGACGTCTATTTCGGCGGCGATCTGGAAGCTGGCATCGCGCTGACGGGCCAAGTCGCGGGTCGGATTAAGGGCGTGCGCCCGGTCGCAGATATCCTCAATGAGACCATGGATCAGTACAAAGCGACCGTTTCACGCCTTCACCAGCTACAAATGTGACAGGTTCACTCTAGGCGACTGGCCTAGAAAATGGTTAAAGACTGCAAAGTTCCACTCAAAGGTGACCTAATGACCGCAAAAAATTACCTCATGGGCGGCGCGGCCGCGTTCGCACTTCTGCTCGCAGGCTGCAATGCGCCAACCGCTTCCGACGGCGAAACCTCTGAAACAACAGAGGTTTCTACCGAAGCGGCGCTAGCGGAAAATCCGCTGCTGCAAGACTGGGACACGCCTTACGGCGTCCCGCCTTTCGCAGAGATTTCGGATGAGGACTATCTGCCTGCCATCGAGGTCGCGATTGCCGAACTGGAAGCTGAGATCGAAGCGATCGCGAACAATCCAGAAGCGCCCACCTTTGAGAACACGATTGTCGCGCTCGACAAAGCGGGCGGCACACTGAGCAAAGTCGCGCTGACTTTCTCAAACATCACCAATACCGACACCAATGACACGCTGGCGGATTTGGAGACGCAGATTTGGCCAAAAGTCACGGCGGTGCAAAACTCGATTAACTTCAATGAAGCCCTGTTTGCGCGGGTGAGCGCGGTTAATGACGCCGCTGGAACCCTCGATCTTGATGAGCAGGATCTCCGCTTGATCGAATTGACCTATCGCGGCTTCGAACGCGCTGGTGCCACCCAGAGCCCAGATGTCAAAGAGAAGGTTGCAGCGATCAATGAAGAGGTCTCAGCGCTGACCACTGAGTTTGCGCAAAACCTCCTCGCTTCGACCAAAGCGTTTAAGCTCGAGATTACCGACGAAGCCGAACTGGTCGGTCTTTCCGAAGACTTTAAAGCGGCGTTGAAAGACGGCGATGTCTGGACACTGACGGTCGACCGCTCGGTCTATGAGACCTTCATGACGCAGTCAGAGAACCGTGATCTTCGCGCGCAAATGTTTGATGGCTATCGCCTGCGCGCCAATGGCGGCGAGACCGATAATGGCCCGATCGCGATTAAGCTGGCGCAGCTGCGCGCTGAGCGGGCGGAGCTCCTCGGCTATGCGAGCCATGCCGATTATATCCTCGAATATAATATGGCTCGCACCCCGCAGACGGTGGAAGACTTCCTCGTTCGCGTTTGGGAGCCCGGGCTCGCCCAAGCCAAGGCCGAGCGTGCTGAAATGCAAGCGATGATTGGCGACGAGTTTACCTTCGCCGGTCATGACTGGTGGCACTACAGCGAAAAGGTTCGCCAGGACAAATACGCCTTCGACGACAATGCGCTGAAGCCGTACTTCGAGCTTTCCGCTGTCCGTGAGGGCGCTTGGACGATGGCGGAACGCCTGTTCAAAGTCACGCTGGACGATGTTGAGATTGAGGGCTGGAACCCCGTCGTCACATCCTATGATGTCAAAGACGCCGAAACCGGCGAGCATCTCGGCCTGTTCATGATGGACATGTATGCCCG
>CAYNUI010000189.1:1172-5060 GCA_964400185.1 uncultured Hyphomonas sp. | reverse complement strand
TGATCCCGAGTGATGATGCAGGTGGCCCCATCGCTCATGGCTTCGGCACGCACAATGGGAACATCGTTCCGGGCGGAACGACCAACATCGTTCTTGATGCAAACACGCTGGAAGTGAAGCGTGAGTTCCGCTCGCTCGGCGGCACAATCCGCAACTGTTCTGGCGGCGTGACACCTTGGGGGAGCTGGCTCACCTGTGAGGAAGCCCCGACCGGACCTGGTCAGCGCTATGGCGAAGGCCTCGCCGTCAATCATGGCTGGACGTTTGAAGTGCCGGGCAATGCGGATGGCCTCGTCCCGGCTGAACCGATCCGCGCCATGGGCCGGTTCAATCATGAAGCCGCCTGCGTCGATCCGGTAACGGGCTATGTCTACCAGACCGAAGATCGCGATGAAGGCGTGCTCTATCGCTACATCCCGAATGTCCCTGGCAAACTGGCAGAAGGCGGCAAACTGCAAGCCATGGTGATTGAGGGCCTGCAAGACACCCGCAATTGGGACGGTTCAAACATGGCTGTGGGCGATACCTACACGGTCAGCTGGGTCGATCTCGACAATGTCGAAGCCCCAGAAGATGACTTGCGGTTACGAGCAGCTGCTAAGGGCGCGGCTCTGATCGCGCGCGGCGAGGGCATTCACATGGGCGAGGACGATCTCTATTTCTGCTCGACCAGTGGCGGCGCTGCCAATCTGGGGCAAATCTTCCGTTTCGTTCCGGGTCGCGGCCAAGGCCCCGATCAAGTTGAGCTTTTCTTCGAGAGCGAAAGCAAAGAACAATTCGACTATGGCGACAATCTCTGCGTCGCGCCTAATGGCCACTTGATTGTTTGCGAAGACCAGTACACCGATATTGTCGACAATCATTTGCGCGGGATCACGCCAACCGGTGAACCGTATGATTTCGCGCGTTTGCGGCTTCAGACTGAACTTGCCGGCGCTTGCTTCTCGCCAGACGGCAAATGGATGTTCGTCAACGCGTACGCGCCGACGCGCACCATCGCGATTCAGGGCCCGTGGACGGCTTAAGCCGACCTACTGAACTTCGAAAAATTCGATTGAGGCCCCATCTGGGGCTTTGATTGAGAAGACATTTATCGTCCCAACGGATGATCGTTCGGTCTCATAGATGTCCTGTTCGATCGGCCAACCTCTTTCTTCGATCAGGGTCTTCGCCTCCTCCACAGACGGGACCGGATAGCTGATCGATAGCCAACCTAAGTTCGGCGCTTGGCAGCGGTCGGCATAGTCAAAGCCGTCCAAGCCATCGATTTCGATATACTCCATACGGCCATAGAGCGTCTGGGTCTGCGGCGAGAAAATTCCAGCCGCATACGGAACGCTCGTGGTCAGGTTTTGTGGGATCCCGAGCGGCATCAGCACCGGCTCCTCATCGACGCGCGGAGGCCCGTACCAGAACCGATTAAAGCCGAGCACATCTTCCATCAAAACCCGCACCGCTTCGCGATCGCGCGTCATCTGCATGATGTTGAAGGGGCGACTGATCCGTTCAAAGGGCGTGAAGCCCTCGGGGATCGGTCGATTGTGGCGCTCATAGGCTTGCACTTGCAATCCATCAGGCCCTTTGAAAACCACAATGCTGAGCTCTGATCCATTGAATGATAGCGGCGCAATCGGGGTCTCTGTCCCCCATCCCATCGCGATCGCATCGTCATAAATGCCTTCGAGATCATTGGCGCGCACCATGAAGGACCAAAAACATCCTGTGTCCCAGGCGCGAGCACCTGGGCGCGTGGGCACTTTGCGTCCCGCATCGTCGAACCGGATCAAGCGCACAAAGCCCGCATCACTTCCCGGCGCTTTCAAGGTCATCACCTCGCCGCTCGCGCCGTCCACCAAGCCCAGTGCGGCAATTTCAGACGAGTCCAAAGCCCCACGATGAACGGTTTCATATCCGCCAATCTCAAGGAAGAAGCGCGCAGTCTGCTCGAGATCAGACACGCTGGCGGTCGCCATCGCCCAAGGCTCAGTCACGATGGGAGATGGCAACGGATCCGGCGCGGGCGTGACGCTCGGTGCTTCGACTGGGACTGAGCTACAAGACGCAAGCAGCCCCAGTGCAAGCACCGGGGCTACGAGGCGTTCTGGAAGGAACGACATACGATTAGAACTCTACACCGAGCTCGATACCGTATTCTGCTGGCGGAGAGGCGTAGGTTGTGAACGAACTTGCAGAAGCCGCCCGGTAATACTCCTCGTCCGTGATATTGCGCCCGAATAGGGCCACAGACCATCCACGGTCATCCACGTACTTCACGCGCGCATTGATCAGCGTATCAATCTCGATCAAAGCATGCGCTGGCGAGTTCGCCACGAGGCTCCAAGTGTCATCTTCAAAGCTCGCATCACCAGAAACGATGAGCTCACCATTATAGATGGGTTGCGTATAGAGCGCTCCAATCGTGGCTTTGTACTCCGGAGCATTCTTCAACTCCAAACCTAGCGCACAACTAATGATCTGCGTGTCATTGGTTGGATCAACACCTGCAGGACATCCGGCACCGTTATTTGTGAGGCCGCGTGCTTGGTCGCCATTCACTGAGGTATATTCTGCACTCAGGAGACCGAGATTACCGTTGATCTGGAAGTTGTCTGTGACTTGCCAAATACCTTCGACCTCAAGGCCGGAGATTTCAGTCTCGTCAACATTGAAACGGGTAAAGCCGAGGCCAGGCACGGTCGCGCCGATCTGCAAACCTTCATATTGATTGAAGAAAGCCGCTGCGTTGACGCGCACGGAGTCAGAGAAGTCAGCCTTCACACCAACTTCGAATGAATCCAAAGTCTCTTCTTCGACCGGCAAGAAGACAGCGGTCCCGCTAAACGCATCAGGTGACCAACCGCCGGATTTGAAGCCAGTCGAATATTTTGCGTAACCAAGGATGTCTTCATTCAATCGATAATCGGCGCCAATCGTGAAGCTGACATTGTCAAAGTCAGCTTCATCCGTACGCGCAAATCCAAACGGACCGGCGCCGTCGAACTCTTTGCTGTCCTCAGTGTATCGCACGCCGCCTGTCAGCGAGAGCTGGTCATTAACGGCGAATGTGCCTTGGCCAAACAGCGCGATTGATTCCGTCGACGTATCGATGGCGAACGGGAAGATGAAGACCGAATCCAATTGCAGGTTCTCTTGGAAGTAGTAGACACCTGCGATCCAATCGAAGGCGCTCTGCCCCGTTTGGCCAATCGTGATTTCTTGGCTGAGTTGATCCTGATCGGTCATCTGACTGAACGGGAAGCCGATGCGTGTGCTCAGTTCGTCTTCAAGCTCGCGCAAGGCAGAAATCGACGTCACGTCGAGCCCGCCAATCTTTCCTTCGATCCGCGCCATGGCGCCCGTGCTGCGAACTTCTGACCGATAGTCGGTGAAGCATCCAAGCGGGAGCAAGCCGGCCGCAGGGCATGTGGTCCCTGGCAGTGGCTCGATCGTGAAAATGTCATTGTCTGCATCATTGCCAGGCTGAGCGGAGTCCGGAATGGGGTCAGACTTGTCGTCGGTGTGGTCGATGGCGATGAGCACGCTCCAATCGTCATTGATCTCCTGATACAGCGACCCGCGGATCGCGAACGTATCGAGGGCCCCGACGCCTTGAGGTCCTTCTCCAGTCAGTGGACCATTCGGAATGACGTCATGGAAACCGTCTCTGCGGCGGGAGAAACCAGTGAGCCTGATCGCCGTCGACTCGCCGAGCTGGAAGTTACCTGTGCCTTTGAGCTCGACGCGGTCATAGTTTCCGAACACGACGCTGGCTTTTCCGCCATTGCTAAATTCTGGCTTTTTCGATGTTAGCTTGATCGCACCGCCAACGGTATTTCGACCATATAGAGTGCCTTGCGGACCACGAAGGACTTCCAAAGACTCTAAGTC
>CAYNUI010000189.1:0-1072 GCA_964400185.1 uncultured Hyphomonas sp. | reverse complement strand
AGGCCAGCGGTAGTTCCGATAAGTATCTTCTTCATCACCCAAATCTCCTCAATCTATGGGTTAGGCGTCTCCCCGATGAGAAATGATATATCTTTTTAGCTGCCAGGCAAGATTTGTCCGGTCATTTCGATAAAGTGTGGCGAAAATTCATCACCGGGTGCTCGCGCATGCGTCGGCGACGCCTCAAGAAAAGGCGGCGCATTCCGAGAATTATGACGTAGAAAGAGCGTTGAGGACGCTACCCGTCGAGCGGTTTGAGGCCTGCTTTGAAGCGTTTCCAATTGTCGACATAGACCTGCGCTGAGCCCTTGATCAGCATGACTTGCTCTTCGCGCAGCTCCTTCACGACTTTTCCGGGCGCGCCCATGACCAGTGAATTGTTAGGGATCACCTTTCCTTCTGGGATGAGCGCATGCGCCCCGATAATACAGTTTTTTCCGATGACCGCGCGGTTCAGGACCGTGGCACCGATGCCGATCAGGGTTTCATCACCGATCGTACACCCGTGAAGCATCGCCATGTGGCCGATTGTGACGTCTTTTCCGATATTGAGCGGGCAGCCAATGTCCGTGTGTAAGACACTGCCATCTTGAACGTTGGAGTTCTCGCCGACCGTGATCGGATCATTGTCTCCGCGCAAAACGGCATTGAACCAAACCGACGCGTTTTCATGGAGAATCACATTGCCCAAGACCGTTGCGTTCTCTGCGACCCAATAATTCCCAGACTGCGGAAGAGTTGGGCAAACCCCGTCAAATTCATACACTGCCATCTAATTTTCCCTTTTCTCGCGTCGATCGCAATTTTTCTCTGTCACAATCGGTTAACCCTATTAGGCTCTAATACAAGACAAGAGATTCGGGAGGCAAATTGCCGATGGTCCAAAGGCCATTATCTCAAACACCCCCGCCGGAGCTGGCAACACCGCTAGCCTTGGAACGGATTGCTCTCCCAGACGATTCACCGACCGCCCTGCCTTTGGCACGGCGGTTTTTTTCTGCCCAAATATCAACCGCCAAAGGAGATCCTCATGGGTAAACGCGCAGCTACGAAACGCCAGAAAGCACAAGCC
>CAYNUI010000188.1:0-5067 GCA_964400185.1 uncultured Hyphomonas sp. | reverse complement strand
GCTTGAGAATGCCTCGCCAGTCGATTTAGTTCCAATCGCAACATTTGGGTGGCGCTTTGTGAAATTCGGGCCTAGTGGGCGAGCATGTCTCCTGCACTGCGCCTCGGATTTTTCTGCTGCCTCGGCTGTTATACGATTTGGGGGTGTCTACCGCTCTATTTCCGAGCGCTGGATCATATTCAGCCCATGGAAATGCTGGCGCACCGGATCATCTGGAGCGTGCCGACTGGTCTGATCCTAATCGTCATCGCGCGCAATTGGCAGCAGCTGCGCGCGGCACTGACTCGCTCTCACGTCTTGTGGCTGACGGTCTCGGCACTCCTGATTGGCGTCAATTGGCTCATCTATATTTGGGCGGTTGGCCAAGAGCGGGTGATGGAAGCCAGCATCGGCTATTACATCAATCCGCTGGTCAATGTTCTGATCGGCGCGGTGTTCTTTGCGGAGCGTTTGCGTCCCGCGCAATGGCTCGCGGTTGGCATTGCGGCGATTGGGGTGGCGGTGATGACGAATGCACTCGGCTATTTCCCTTGGGTCGCGATCATCCTCTGTCTCACCTTCGCATTCTACTCGGTGATCCGCAAACAGGTGCAAGTTGATAGCCGCGCTGGCTTTGTCGTTGAGGCGGCATTGCTTGCGCCTTTGGCGATGATTTGGCTTGGCTGGTTTGTTGGCCAACCAGGCGGGCGATGGATGGGCGATGGCGGATTGGATATTCCGCTCTTGCTGGCGGCGGGGCCGATCACAGCCGTTCCGCTCATCTTGTTCGCGATCGCGGCCAAACGCCTACGGCTCTCAACGATCGGGATGATGCAATATATCGGGCCGACCTTGCAGTTCTTGATCTCGGTGGTTGTCTTCAAAGAGGCGTTCGGTCTGACGCACGCGATCGCCTTTAGTTTCATATGGACCGCTTTGATCGTCTTCACCGTCGATAGCCTGCTTGGCGAAGCTAAAGCCCGGCGCATGGCGCGGGCTGCAGCATCTGTGCGTTAAGCAAAGAAAAACCCGGCTCGTAAGGCCGGGTCGCTAAGTAAATTCCTACATGGAGCGTAAGAGAGTTTCCAAACTCGAATGTGTATCAGCAAAGGGCGTGCCAAAGCGCGATTATTCAACGCCTGATCGAACAATCCTCATAAACAACCATACAAAGCCTGGACCAGGCGCGTCGCGCGTGGATCGGCCTGTAAACTATTGGATTGACGGTTCATCACATAGGCAGCGCTCATCCGGCGATCCGGGTCCCCAAGCGCGAGCGATCCACCCCATCCGCTATGGCAGAGCGTCTCCGGGTTCGGGCCATAGAGCCCTAAATTGTTGCGCATCACGCCGGCCGCAAACTCGGTCACATAAGGCAGAACCAAGTCCTGACCTTTGACCCGGCTTGTGGTGAGCGCATCGAATGCGGCTTCTGAAATGACGCGTTGACCGTTCAACTCGCCGCCATGCGCATAGATTCCGTAAAGCGCCGCAACTGCGCTTGCCGTTCCGATCCCATTCGCGGACGGAATCTCAATCTCGCGCCAAATCGCCCCGCCGCGATCCGGGGCCGACCATTTGGTGAGGAAAGCCGCCTTTGTCGCTTCATTGATCTCACCAAGGTCTGGCAGCTGGCGTGGCCGCATAATTTCTGCCACGCGTGCATGGTCGGGTTCCGGTGTGCCGATCTGGAAGTCGATCCCGGCGGGTCCGGCAATATCCTCGCGTAGGATGGTGCCGAGGCTGCGTCCATCAATCCGGCGGACGACTTCGCCAATCAAATAACCCCAGGTGAGCGGATGATAGCCATGCGCGCTGCCCAAGGGCCAAAGCGGGGCTAGAGGCGCAAGCGCAGCCGCGCACGCTGGCGGATCGAGCCAAAGTGCTGGATCGATCGGTTCGGTAAAACCCGGCAATCCGGCTTGATGGGAGATCATTTGCGCCAGCGTCACCTGGTCTTTGCCATTCGCACCAAATTCCGGCCAAAGGTCCGCCACGGGCGTCTCATACCCCGCCGGCAAGGCATCAATGATGGAGGCGAGTACCAAAGCAGCGATCGGTTTGGTGGTCGAATAGACCGGGACAATCGTGGTGTCGGTCCAGGCCTGTTCTTTACGCCGATCCGCAAACCCGCCGCACAAATCAACGACCAGTGCGCCATCGAGATAGACCGCGAACCCTGCGCCGAGTTCTTTGTCCTCGGCAAAGTTCGCTTCAAATGCTTCTCGGACCGGCTCGAAGCCGTGCGCGGTGAAACCGGTTATAGGAAAATCAGTCATAGCGTCTCTTTAGAGCGGTTTTATCATTCGTGCACGCGCCAGTTTTTGGTCCGCAACCTCCACCGTTTCGTGAAAGTCGACGGTAAAACCCATCGCTGCGAAGGCAGGCTGAGCCATTAAGCTCGCGTGGGTGGAAAGCTCTGTTTCGCCAGCGTCTGTCGCGTGCGCTTCAACTGCATGGAAGAGTTTGCGAAACAGGCCAGACCCTTGGCCCGCCGGACGGATGTAAGCGAAGTCTATATAGCCGCCCGGCTCAATCGACATGAAGCCCAGGATCGTCTCTCCGCGTTCGGCTAAGATCACCGTTTTCCGACCTAAGCGGTCGGCCCAGTCGGTGCCGGTTCGCGGTGCTGGCGCCCAGGCTACGGACTGAGCGTCAGTGTATTTGGTCGGGCCATTGTGAATGGCATCGAACATGACCTCGCCAAGCGTGTCATAATCGGTCGAGCCAGCTGGCCTGAGCGTGATCGTATTCATGATTGACCCCGGGCGAGTGTTGATTTCGAGCGCGCGAGCGGGCACTCGTGTCGCGATCTATTCTATCCGTCAAGGAGCTCCCATGTCTCTCTCCGCTCACCGCCCACGCCGATCTTGTCTGTACATGCCAGGTGCGAATTCTCGCGCGCTTGAAAAAGCCAAGTCGCTTGCGGCTGACTCTCTGATCTTCGATCTCGAAGACGCAGTCGCACCGGACGCGAAGCAAGACGCGCGCGACACGGTTTGTGCGGCTGTGAAAGCGGGCGGATACGGGCCGCGCGAAGTGGTGATCCGGATCAATGGTTTGGACACCGAATGGGGGCTGGACGACTTGAAGGCGGCGGTCGAGGCTGGTCCCGACGCGATCCTAGCCCCGAAAGTGATTGATGGCGGCGATATCGATCGCCTCAATGATGCGATGAGCCGGGCTGGTGCCCCAGACGGCATGGGCCTCTGGGTGATGATTGAGATGCCGAAAGCCATCTTGAACATCCAAGATATCGCAGAAGCCGTCGGGCGCACGCGTCTGACCGCCTTCGTGATGGGCACCAATGATCTCGCCAAAGAGCTGCGCGGGGTGAATGATCCGCCGGTTCGCACCGCGTTTCAGACCTCGCTCGGGCTCTCCGTCGCCGCGGCGCGGGCTTATGATCTGCTCGCGATTGATGGAGTGTTTAACGGCATTGGCGACGAAGAGGGCTTGCGTGCTGAATGTGAGCAAGGGCGCTTGATGGGCTTTGACGGCAAAACACTCATCCACCCGTCCCAGCTCGAACTGGCGAACAGTATTTTCGCCCCAGCGCCGGCCGATGTGGAACAAGCTTTGGCCGTCATCGAAGCCTTTGCGGATCCCGCCAATGCCGGCAAAGGCGTGCTGAAAGTGAACGGTAAGATGACCGAGCTTTTGCACTTGGAAGAAGCGCAACGCACGGTGGCCGTCGCTGCAGCAATCGGAGCGATGGAAGACTAAGCACGCTCACCAGAAGCCGCCGACCCCAGCGCAGGCTGGGGTCCAGGGACAGAAAGCGCCAGAAGGATCGCCGGATATTCTGGTCCCTGGATACCTGCCTTCGCAGGCATCTGCGGGCCTTGTACGTCGCGGCTCAATCACTCCACACGTTGCAGTCGCGCCCATCCTCCTTATGTCTCTTCCCAACGCACTGACAAAAGGACGCCCCGATGATCGATCTCTATACTTGGACGACGCCGAATGGCCGCAAAATCTCGATCGCGCTCGAAGAGATGGGGCTCGCCTATACCGTGCACCCGATCAATATTGGCGCGGACGAGCAATTCTCGGCCGAATTTTTGGCGCTGAGCCCAAACAATAAGATCCCAGCTATTTACGACCGGGACCATGATGTCAGCGTCTTCGAATCCGGCGCGATCCTGACCTATCTTGCTGAAAAGTCCGGCAAATTCTTGCCTGAGACCCCATCCGAACGTGCAAAAGTCTTAGAATGGCTCGCCTGGCAAGTCGGTGGGTTTGGCCCGATGCTGGGCCAGCTCAACCACTTCATGAACCGCGCAGACGAAAAGATGCCGCTCGCCATTCAGCGCTTCTTCGAAGAGTCCGTCCGGCTCTACAATGTTTTGGACAAGCAACTTGCCGGAAAAGACTACGTGGCGGGCGGCTATTCCATCGCGGATATGGCAATCTATCCCTGGTCCGTCGTCGCGCTCGGGCCGATCCAGAGCGGCAGCGGTGAGACCTTCGCCAATGTTGCGTCCTGGCATAACCGAATGGCGGCGCGCCCAGCGGTCAAAGCTGGGATGAATATTCCGCCGTCAAGCTAAGTGCTCGAGGCGCTCATTTCCCGAGCGTGTATTTTAGGATCTCAACCACCTGATCCGGCGTTTTGGCCCAGCCTGACGCAGCGCCGTCCACCTCTTTCAGGGCGTGCACGATCGCTTCGTCATGCAGGGTGATATAGGGTTTGCCGAGCGCCGCACATTGGCCGGCATCAAAGGCGGCATTCCACTGCTTATACTTATCGCCAAAGCGAATGACGGCGATATCGCATTTCTGGATCAGGGTTTTGATCCGCAAAGAATTGACCTTGGCCGACTGATGATCGCGCCAGAAATTATCGTCCGGCTTGCCGAGGACGTCGCCCGCCGCATCACTGCTTTCATGATGCGTGTTGGCGGAGGTGAAGACGATATCAAGATCATTGGCTTTCGCCCCAGCGATGATTTGATCGCGCCAATCGGTATGGATTTCACCGGAAAGATAGACTTGCCATTGCATGCGCTTGCTCGCTTAGTTTGCTATTCATCTTGCGCACGGCCATAAGGGCAAGTCAGCGCAAAGGCAAAGCTGCCCTCGCGG
>CAYNUI010000187.1:0-5078 GCA_964400185.1 uncultured Hyphomonas sp. | reverse complement strand
CCAATCTTAGGGTGGCGATCGCCAATCTCTTTGCCGGTGCCGCCGAGGGTTACGCCGTGGAGCAGGGAGCAATTGTCACCGACCACGGCTGTCTCACCAATCGTAATGTCGGTGGCATGGTCGAGCATCACGCCTTTGCCCATGGTCGCAGCCGGATGAATGTCGACAGCGAACAATTCGCTAGCGCGCGACTGGAAGTGGAAGGCGAGCGTTTCGCGTCCCTGCTTCCAAAGGTGGTTGGCGACGCGATGTGTTTGTAAGGCAAGGAAGCCTTTGAAGAAAAGGAAAGGCTGCATCATAGAGCGACAAGCCGGGTCGCGCTCCAGTGTCGCTTGCATGTCGGCCTCTGCGGCTTCCACGAGCGCATGATTGGCATCATAAGCATTGGCGAAGACCTGACGGACTTGTTGTGCGCCCATTTCAGGGCCGGCCAGCTTTTCTGCGATGTGGAAAGCAAGCGCCTGACAAATGGTTTCGTGGCTGAGGATCGCAGCATCGAGATAGCTTGCCATGGTCGGCTCATCAGCGGCGGCTGCGCGCGCTTCAAATCTGAGACGGGTCCAAACAGGCGGAGGGGCACCAATATCGGGATTGTATTCCATCGATCCGATCCTTTGCGACGGGTCGAAACTACATGGCGCGTGTTACCAGAGAGTTCAAGTCAAACGCGCGTGAGCAGGTGCGGGGCCTACTTTTTGGGGTGGATAAAGCGAATGGCAAATTCGCCTTGAACGGCGCGAACGACCTCGCCGCGCAGCGTGCCAACGCGGACATGCTCGCCGACGATCGGGACTGGGCCATCAAATTCAAACGCGGCGCCCGTGAGCGAGATATCGATCACGCGGCATTGCAGTTTGGTGCCATTGGCGCGGGTCACCAAAGCGGGGCCACCCCCAGCCTTTCGCGGGGCAGATCGTTCGTCGGTGAGTTCATACTTTTTGTGATTCAGCAGCCAGATCAGTCGATCGGACAGCTTATCTTTCTTATGCTTTGAGGTCTTAAACTCGACCGCAAAACCATCCTCAGTGTGCCGGGCGACCTGGCCTGAAACGCGGCCGAGATCGTCGAAATAGCAAACAACGGGGGCGCCTACATGCGGAATGGCATGCGCTTGTACCACTGCGCCGCCGCAGGAAACGTTGGCTGTGATAAACGTGTGGTCGGCGCCCTCGTGTAGGAATCGACCATTGAGCACCAGCTCAACCCGTTTGTGCAGGCGACGATCCGGTTTGGTACGGATCGCAACCGATCTTAATTGAGATTTCTGCAGTGCTGCGCTCATGTTCAGTCCCGATTTGATCGCAGCGCACCGCCATTTGCTGCATACATTGACAATATGCGGTGCAAGTTCACAAATGGTTGATAGCAACCGTGAAACTAGCAGTATTTGCGGCCGAATAATAAGCATTGAGGAAGTCAAAATGGGCGACAAAAAAAGCTTTGATTACATCATCGTAGGTGCTGGAAGTGCAGGATGTGTCTTGGCCAATCGCCTGAGCGAGGATCCGGATGTCTCAGTTTGTTTGATTGAGGCCGGAAAAAAAGACAAATCCTTGATGATTCGAATGCCCGCAGGAGTTGGGTCGCTCATCAAGGAAGAAAACCCGCAGAATTGGGGGTTTTGGACCACGCCGCAAAAGCACATGCATGACCGCAAACTGTATTGGCCACGGGGCCGAGGCTGGGGCGGATCATCCTCGATCAATGGCATGATCTACATTCGAGGTCATGCGCGCGACTATGACCAATGGCGTCAAAGCGGGCTGACCGGATGGGGTTATGCGGATGTACTGCCGTATTTCCGCAAATCAGAGAGCTATGAAGGCGGTTCGAACGAATTCCATGGTGGAGATGGCCCGCTAAACGTTACGGAAAGCCCGATGGAGGACACGCTCTATGCCATGTTTGTCGGAGCAGGGCGATCCGCGGGATATCCGGTCACCAAAGACTTCAATGGCGCTCAGCAAGAAGGGTTCGGGCCTTATCAGCGAACCATCTTTGAAGGCGAACGCTGGAGTGCGTCCTTCGCCTATTTGCGTCCCATTGTAGATGAGCGCGAGAATTTGACGATCCTATCGACGGCGCTTGCCTCCCGCGTGGTCTTCCGAGGCGGTAAGACTCACGGCGTGGAAGTGCTCGCAAAGAAAGGCGCAGAGCCCGAAACGATTATTGCAGAGCGCGAAGTCATCCTGTGCGCGGGGGCGGTTCAGTCGCCGCAAATCCTCCAGCTCTCCGGGATTGGACCCGCTGACGCCATTCGCGAGGCAGGGGTCACGAGTGTTGTGGATGCACCAAAAGTCGGCGCGAACCTACAAGACCATCTCGATGTGACGGTGATCCATGAAATGACTCAGAAGGCATCGGCTTATTCGAAGCAAGCTGGCCTGAAAAAACTGGCCGTTGGGATCAAATACTTGATGTCCAAGTCAGGACCAGGCGCGGACAATTTCTTGCAAGCCGGCGCCTTCTTGAAGACACGCGAAGGCCTCGACCGGCCGGACATTCAATTGCACGTCGTCAATGCGATGATGCGGGACCACGGCAATTACGACTATAAGCGAGACGGGTTCACCATCCACTCTTGCCAGTTGCGTCCTGAAAGCCGTGGCACGGTGATGATCAACAGCAATGATCCGTTCGAGCACCCTTTGATTGATCCAAATTATCTCGCCACAGAGGGCGATCGGATCACGATGCGCGAGTCTGTGAAAATGATGCGCGATATTGCTGGTCAAAAAGAACTATCGCCGCTGCGCGGTAAAGAAGCGCTTCCGGGTGCGGATGTGCAGTCAGATGACGAGATCGACGAGTTCATCCGGACCTATGGCGAGACCATCTACCATCCGGTCGGAACTGTTGCGATGGGCATTCATGACACCGATCCTGTCGATGGCGAGCTTAAAGTGCGCGGCGTCGAAGGTTTGCGCGTCGTCGATGCGTCGGTCATGCCCACCTTGATTGGCGGCAATACGAATGCGCCAACGATCATGATTGCTGAAAAAGCAGCTGATATGATCCGCGGGATCGCGCCGATGGCACCGCAAGAGGTTGAGATCGCGGCTTAGGGCTCGCGCTTCCAAACAGCACGCGCATGCTGATCAGCGTCCGGCCCCAGCCCCATCCAAGCGAGTTGGCCGGTGCTTGTATTCGCGATCACAAACTTGCCGCGCTCCGCTAAGATGGTCGAAAGCTGCGCGTGCAACTCTACGAGCGAAATTTCGGCGTGGAGGATGAAGGTGCCTCCCATCAGTTCAGAGAAACGCCCGAGCTGATTGAGCACAGATATGAATGCGTGGCGTCCGTCGCTGTCGGTTTGCAGCGTGATCATATAGTTTGCGGCGACGGGCCGCTCGGTTGGCGGCGACGTGTTGTCTTCGGCAGCAAAAAGATCGCGCAATGACATGTGTTCAAAGGCGGAGATGAAAGCGCCGCCATCTCCTCGGGCGACGACAGATGAAGCGAGTAGGCGTCCCTCTTCAACGAAGGCGCGCATCTGGCCCAGTGTATAAGGGCCATAGACCACATCGCTCACCATGATCCGCCAAATGGGAGGATCGATTGAGGAGAGGTCGAGGGGGTCGATCGAAGCCATGTCGCCACGTCATCCTTGATTCGCGTGATGCAGGCCATAGCCTACCGCAAAACCTAACATATCGGGAGCGCATTATGATTGAGAGTGAATTTGTAAACACCAAAGTCGAAGGCCACGTTTTAGTGGTTGAAATTAATCGCCCTGAAAAAATGAACGCGCTGCATCCCCCGGCCAATCGCGATTTGGGTGAGGTCTTCGATAAATTCGCGGCGGACAAAGACCTTTGGGTGGCCATCATTACGGGCGCAGGCGATCGCGCGTTCAGCGCCGGCAACGACCTTCGTTATCAAGCGGAAGGCGGCGAGATGTTTCCGGTGCCTTCCGGGTTCGGTGGCCTGACCAACCGCTACGACCTGTTCAAACCCGTGATTGCGGCGGTGAACGGCGTTGCGATGGGCGGCGGGTTCGAGATTGCGCTCGCCTGCGACATCATCATTGCTTCTGACAATGCGCGGTTCGCACTTCCCGAGCCAAAAGTCGGGCTTGCCGCATTGGCGGGCGGCCTACATCGCTTGCCGCGCCAGATCGGCCTCAAGCGCGCAATGGGAATGATGCTGACAGGTCGCCACGTTATGGCGGACGAGGGCAAAGAACTGGGGTTCGTGAATGATGTTGTGCCGCAAGCTGAGCTGATGGATGCGGCCATGCGCTGGGCGGCGATGATCGAAGAGTGCAGCCCGTCTTCGGTCCGTACGACCAAAGAAGTCGCGATGAAAGGCCTCGACACTGCGAACTTCCAAGAGGCCTTTTCGCAGAAGTATGACGCGATTGGCCGAATGCTCAAAAGCCCTGATTTCATTGAAGGACCGATGGCGTTCGCGCAGAAGCGCAAGCCCAATTGGAGCGGCGAATAAGTAAAATCGGTTTTACGTCTTCCTGTCATCCCGGTATGCTTTGTGGATAAAAACCACGAAGGGGTGAGTATATGTGGATCCTGTTTCGCTCGATGTCGAATGCGTCGGCAAAGATTATTGCCACGTTTTTCATGGTCTTAGTGTTGATCATGCTGGGCATTATGTTCGCCCCAGCCGCGTTCAATGGCGTCAATGATTTTGCCAATTATATCGCCAATCTGGATTGGGTGCGAAACCCTGACTTCGGCGAGCAGGGCGTTGCCGTTACGCGGGTCTTTATTAATGAGTCCTCGATTTTCGGGATCGTGATGACCCTGATCGCGCGGATCGTGGTTGAGATCCTCTGGTGGGGTACGGGTGCGCTATGGAAGATGGTCAATCCACCTGAACCTGATCTCGCCGCCGCAGCACCGGCGCCAGCAGGTGAAGAAAAACCATCTTACTACAACTAATTTTTGTTGATTTCAGCAGGCCGAGGTTTTCACTTTGAGCGCTTCCGGGTATGGCGGGCGCAAAGTGAATGAGGAGTGAGCCATGGGCCGCGAAGAAGTCTTACGTCTCGAGGCGTATCTGAAAGAAAAACTCAATCCCGGTTTGCGCCTGATTGCGCGCAAAGAGACCGATGATTCCGT
>CAYNUI010000186.1:2933-5084 GCA_964400185.1 uncultured Hyphomonas sp. | reverse complement strand
CTCGCGACGCTGCTCCAAGACGGCCTTATGCAGCGCGAGCAAGCGGTCGCCACGCCGAGTCCGGCCATGGACATTTCCGTCCCGAGCAATTTTGAACGGCTTTTCTTCGAGGTGGCGAGCCGGGATGGCGACCTCGTGCGCCGCACCTATGAACAATATCGTCAATCAGATACAGCGAATCTTCCAGACTCTGTTCGCGGTCCTTTAGGGTGTACCGGCTTTACTTCCGAAGTGGTCGAGAATGAGGACACATTGGCGGAGATGCGCGCGTTTAAAGCTCAAACCGGTAGCCTGATCTGTCCGCACACGGCGGTCGGAACAGCGGCTGCACGCCGATTGGCGGAGACCGAAGCCTGTACCGTCATCCTATCCACGGCTCATGCGGCGAAGTTCCCGGAAACCGTGCTTGAGGCGACAGGTGATGATGCACCGCTGCCAGGGCGGTGTGACGCGTTGAAGTCACGCGGTGAAGTGTTTGACCGGATTTCCAATGATTTGCCGTCTATTCAAGACTTCATCCGCTCAAATATGATTGCAGAGGCTTAGTGTATGAGTGTCCCAATCGGCGAATGGCAATGGAATAAGAACACGCAGCGACTGACCATGTCGCTGGTTCCGCCAGCGCTTGGCCGACTTCTCTCAGGCGATTGGGCGCTTGAAGATTTGAACAATGTCTTGGACGGTCTTAGCCGCCAGAGATTGCGATCAGGATTAAACACGCCAAACGGAGATGTCGCGCTCGAGCTTTCAACGGCAGATGGCAGCATCGTCCATCTCGCAGGTGGTTCGGTTGATGAGTATTGGTCGCGCGGCGTGATCCTTTCGGTGGGCGAGGATATCACTTCGAACGAAACCGGCGTCGTCGAATTGCTACCTGTCTTTCAGCCGATCCTTTGTCTGCGAAGCCGCCGCGTTGAGGGTTTTGAAGCGCTGGCGCGCTGGGAAGGCAATGAAGGGCGCGGGGCCCCTGTTGGCGACACGCAAGGGCTTGCCTCGTCTATGCTGATCCAAGCCGCCGAGTCGCTGGTCGGATTTCGGGCGGTGGCGCGCAATCCAAACCTCTTCGTGCAGGTCAATATTACCAGCTTGGATCTGGAAGACGATCAATTGGTCGGCTTGATCTCGGCGCTGCGCAGCGGACACAATCTGACGCCAGGCTCCATCCGACTTGAGCTGACAGAGCAAGACGCCCTGCGCGACACCCAACAGACGCTCAATCGGTTAAATGACTTAAAAGCGGCCGGAGCGGGGATCGTGCTCGATGATTTTGGATCGGGTCACTCTTCCTTCCAATGGCTTGCCGACTTGCCTGCGGATGCGCTGAAGGTCGACGCTTCTTTGATCAAACAGATCGACAACCCGCGGGTTGAGACCATTCTCGAAGCCCTGACGCTTATGGCGCGTCGGTTGGGCATGACCTCGACAGCAGAGGGCGTAGAAGACGAGGCGGTCATGCCGCGCCTGCGCACGCTCGGGTTCGATCACGCCCAAGGCTTTGCGCTCGGGCGTCCAATGTCGGTCAACAAAGCCGAAGCCTTCTTACGTTCCTAGGTCGACTTCCAAGGTCGAGATCGCGTGCACAAAGTTGCTCGGTGCCAGTGACGACTTGCCGGTCCATCGAACATTCGGGAACCGCCGCAGGATGTTCTGATACGCCGTTTCCAGCTGCATGATCGCAACGCGTTTGCCGAGGCAGACATGCGGTCCACTTCCGAACGCGAGATGCTCATTGGCATTCTCCCGCTCAATGTCGAACGTGTCTGGCGATGCGAACTTGTCTGGGTCGCGATTGGCCGCCGCATAATACATCACAACCTTATCGCCCGCGCTGAGGGCTTGTCCGCCGAGTTCGGTATCTTCCGTAACAGTGCGGCGCATATAGGTCACGGGACTGACCATACGGATCGCTTCATTGACGAAGTTCGGGAACAGGTCCGGATTGGACATTAGCTTCTCGCGTTGATCCATATGTTCTGTGATGAGCTTCATCGTCCCAGACAAAGAGTTCCGAGTGGTGTCATTGCCGGCAAACACGATCAGGAGCCATGAACCGTCGAGGAACTCCTCCGATAGAAGCTCGCCGTCAATTTTGGAATTGGCGATCGCGCTTAAGAGGTCATTTTGCGGGTTCTCGCGGCGCAGTTTCAACTG
>CAYNUI010000186.1:0-2833 GCA_964400185.1 uncultured Hyphomonas sp. | reverse complement strand
ATGGGGGCTTCACGGCGCATTTGGCTGAACGCGTCAAAGGTGTAGCCACCATTGCGAGAAAAAACTTCCGGATCGTTCAGCGGGACTGGCGGTTCGAGACTGTAGATTGGCGGGTTCGACGGTGGCCCGGTTGGTGTCTCTTCTTGATAGGTTTCCGTGACGTTTTGAAATCCCATCTCTTGTCTCCTCCAGAGGCGATTATGGACGGCCCCAGGTCTCGATTTCGCTGGGGCTTTACGTGCACGTTAACTTAGCGTTTTCGTCTGTGAACCCGTGCCCCGACGGGAGGTTTTCTTCTCCGATCTGGAGGTGCTTCCTCCGAAGGTAGGTGTTTGGCTGGAACAAAGTCTTTTAACGTTTCGCGCAGAGTCTCACTTGGGATCTCTTCCACCGCGCCGGGCCGCAAGTCAGATAACTCAAATGGACCATACTGCGTGCGGATGAGGCGATTGACCTGCAAGCCGAGATGTTCGAGTGCTTTTCGAACTTCTCGGTTCTTGCCTTCCGACAAGCGGACATTGATCCAATTATTGGTGCCGGTCTCGCGTTCTAGTTCTGCCTCGATGGAGGTGTAGCGGGTGCCATCGTCGAGCGTGATGCCGCCTTTGAGCGTGTCCAATTGGTCCTGCGTGATCTGTCCGTGGGCGCGTGCGCGATAATGGCGGATGAACCCTGTCTTGGGGAGTTCCATCGCCCGCGCCAGGCCACCATCATTGGTCAGCAAGAGAATGCCTTCGGTCGTCAGGTCGAGGCGACCAATCGTGATGGTTCGCGGCAGGGCCTTGGGCAGTTCTTCAAAGATCGTCCGGCGGCCCTCAGGATCAGACGTTGTCGTGATCAGGCCTGAGGGCTTGTGATAGCGCCACACGCGTACCGGATCATGAGCCTGCACACGTTTGCCGTTGACGCGGATGTCTTCGCGACCGGTGACCTTGAATGCAGGGGTGGTGAGCTTGCGCCCATCTATTCGAACTTCGCCGCGTTCAATCATCGCTTCAGCTTCACGCCGCGATGCGATACCTGCACGAGCAAGATACTTCGCGATGCGCTCGCCCTCCTGCCAGTCGGTTTCAGGCTTTGAACGGCGTTTTTGTGGGCGTCTTTTGCGGTTTCGGTTCGTCTCTCGACGGTCCGTCATAGAAGTCTCCGATCAGGATTTAGAGGCCGAATGCCGGAGCTAAGATGGCAAGGCCAAGCGCGAGTTCTAAGGGGATCCAGACAGGGATCAAGCCATTCTCGCGGTTCTCCTCTTTATCCATGAGCAGAGAGACCGTGCGGCCAAGGCCAGCGCCAATCCATGCCATAGCGACAGGGAAGAGTGCGAAGACCTTGTAAGTCATCGCCAATTGGTCCTGCAGCAGGATGATCAGAACGGTGAGGTGAAGCAGCAAGAGCAGACCACCATAGGTCGCTCGGAACTCGGAAAAGCCACCTGGTTTTTCCGGATCTGGATCCGCGACCAGCCGAACGACGCCCGCTGCCCATTTGGGTGCAAACAATGATCCAAAACCAAGCGCGGCACAAAAGCCGAGGGCGACAATCGAAATAAACTCCAAAGGAGATGGCATATCTGCCTCCACGTCTAACAGATAGGATTATAGGGCAGGGGGCCGCGAAACACAGCGCTTAGATCAGGCCGGCATCCCGCCAGGCTTCTTTTGGCCAACGCCGGTGTTGCCAGAACCATTGCTCAGGATTGGCGCGAACTTCATCCTCAATATAGCCCGTGATCCGTGTCACGCAGGCGAGGAGGTCGGCTTTATCGTCACCCGTTTTTTCTGGCATCCATGGCTCATGAACGGTCACTTGGAACCGGGCTGGGCCTGTGCGCCGGGTCGTGATTACAACGATGGGAACATCATACTTCATAGCGAGACGCGACGGACCGGGCGCCGTCATGGCGTCATGTCCGAAGAAGGGAATGGGTAGGCCTTCATTGAATTTTTGATCATTCATCAGGCCCACGCTTCGGTGCGCGGTTAACGCACGCATCAATTCGCGCGTGCCAATGCCCTTTGGGGCGAGGCCGCCAATCCCATAATCGTACCGAACCTTGTTAAGGCGGCGGTCAATGTATGGATTGTTCAGCGCACGGTATGTGATCAAAGCATCCACGGGCCGAAGACAGATTGCGGCGCCTAACACTTCCCAATTGGCAAAATGGCCTGAGACTATGACGGAACCTTTGTCGGCCTTCTCGATCTGATCGAGATATTCGGCCCCAATGACTTCAACCCGATCCCCTTTGTAGGGATGGATCTTAGCCAAGTGGGGAAGCTCGCCCGCCGTGCGCCCGACATTCTCCCACGCGGCTTTCGCGATCCGCTCGCTCTCCTCGTCAGAAATGTCTGGAAAGGCGAGTCTCAGATTCCGGTGGATGGTTTTGTGCTGTGACAGAAGCGGGCCGATCTTCTTGAACAGCCATCCGAGAAAGTTTGACCCGCGATCGGGGCCAAGTGCTTTGATCGGCGCCCAATAGATCACATCCCAGGCGAGCGTCTCCAAACGCCAGACGAATCGCTGGCGAAACGTCGAGCGATTGTCGATGTCTTTGGGGCGGAGATATTGTTGATCAGTCTGAGCCATCGGCCTGCGGTTTGATCACATTTGCGAGCATTTTGTCGAGATCTGCTTCGCGGTCGAACTGCACCATGATGGGGAGCGTTGCGATGTCTTCCCGCTGTTCGGGTGTCAGCCGCACGAAGTCCTTCTCAGTGGTGATTAGAGTTGCTCCATAGTCCTGAGCGAGGCGTCTCAAATAATCCATATCGCCGGCAGAGAATTTGTGGTGATCCGGAAATGGCACCGCATCGCGCAGATCGACATTGAGGCC
>CAYNUI010000185.1:2959-5119 GCA_964400185.1 uncultured Hyphomonas sp. | reverse complement strand
TGCTCGCCTTTGCTGGCGCGATCTTAATCGCTGTCGATCCAAACACATTCCAGCTAAGCTTTGGCTTACTTTACGTGGTGTTTGCTGCGCTCATCGCATCTGGCGCTGGCATCTTGATGAAACGCATGCCGTCGATCAGCGCATTGCAAATGCAGGCTTGGATCGGCCTCTTTAGCTTCGCGCCGCTCTTCGCAGTGTCGGGGCTGTTAGAGGGGGACCAGAATGGCTGGGGCGCGTTCATTGAGGGCGGCTGGCTGGTCTGGGCCGCGACGGTTTTCGCGGTGCTTGGGGTCAGCGTATTTGGGCATGGCGGGTTCTATCATCTGATCAAGAAGTACGACATTTCGCTCCTCTCGCCGCTGACCCTCATGACACCCGTATGGGGCGTCGTGCTCAGCATCGTCTTGCTGGGCGAGGTGTTGACCTTGCAACTTATTGTCGGCGCGGCGATTTCCTTAGGCGGCGTGTTTGTTATTCTCGTCCGACCAAATCGCGCTATGCCTGAAGCCGCATTGGGCGACAAAATGAGAGGCATGAAAGAATGAAAGTTGAGGCCCATCCCAGCCCCAATTTCAACGACCGAAAGCATCCGGTCGACCTGCTGGTCTTTCACTATACGGGGATGGAAACCGGCCAAGAGGCGCTGGACCGTATGTGTGATGCCGAGGCGCAGGTCTCAGCCCACTATATGATCTGGGAAGACGGTCGCATTGCGCAATTGGTCGGCGAAGACAAACGGGCTTGGCATGCTGGGGTCTCCAGCTGGCAAGGCGATGAGGATCTGAACTCGCGCTCGATCGGGATCGAGATCGTCAATGGCGGCCATGATTGGCCCCTGCCTGGCGGGGGACTGCCGCCATATCCTGACATACAGATCGATGCGCTCACGCGGCTGACTCATGGCATTCTTGATCGCTGGGATATTCCTGCTCATCGCATTGTCGGCCATTCCGATATCGCGCCAGCGCGCAAGGATGATCCCGGAGAGCACTTTCCTTGGGCGAAGCTTGCCCGCATGGGGATCGGTCTTTGGCCGCTCTCGCTAACCGATCCTACAGACGCCACTGGCAATGAACGGGCGCGCGCGTCAGGCCCGCATTTGATCGGCCGGGGGCTTGGGCCCGGTGATGATAAGAAAGCGGTGGCGCGCATGCAGACCATGCTCGCCGGCATCGGCTATGGCATAGACGTGACCGGGCTCTATGACGAACAAACCGAGCTCGTTGTGCGCGCGTTTCAGCGACGCTGGTTGCAGGATCAGGTCACTGGGCAAGCCGATTTGCGGACGCTCCGTATGATCGGGCTTCTCCACCCACTATACTATCGCTAACGCTCCGAGAGGCAGTGACGATCACCTTCTCGCGCGATGTTAAACCCGCGTTCGAGAACCGTCTCGGTTTGCTGGGAATTTGGGAACCGAATCGCATTTGTGTGATTGTAGTGAATGAAGTGGACCCGTGCTCTCACCTCGTCCGATAAGCCCGTCATCCGGTCCATGCTTTGTGTGACACGAGGATGCGGGATTAAGGACATGTCTCGGCCGGGCAGCTCATTGTCATCATAGAACGTGGCATCAATGAAGGCATAGTCGACGTTGGACACCACGTCTTCGATACGGATGGCATAGTCGCGTTCCCACTCGTCCCAGCTATCAATATCCGGTAGAAACAGGGCGCTCTTGTCGCCGCTCTCTATGACAAAACCAACCGTTTCAGAATATTCATCCCGATGAGGCACGCGGTACGGAGTGACCCGCAGGCGATCGGAGACTTGGATCAGGGTTTGGTCCTGCAAAGGCTCCATCGTGATGTTGCCCAAGGTGACCAATTGTTCCCAGGGGCCGTTGGTGGCGAGATAGTCTTGCATGCGCGGCATGGCATAGACTGGCAGGTTCGAGGCGCTCGAGACCTCGCGCCCGAAAAACATGAGACCGGCATAGTGGCCAATGTGGGCGTGCGTTAGAAACACGCCCGCAACGCCTTCATTAGGACCGGCCGGGGCGGCGATCTCATCAAGGCGTTGAAGCTGATCAGTGATCTGGGGCGCCGCATCGAAAAGATATCGCTCAGACGAAGCATGATCGACAATCGCGATTGAACTTGCCGTTAGACGCAAGCTCGGGTCTTGCCAGGCCGGATCATCAGGATTGCCAAATTGCGG
>CAYNUI010000185.1:0-2859 GCA_964400185.1 uncultured Hyphomonas sp. | reverse complement strand
CCTCGTATTGCCGCGGCTGCTGACCCCGCGATCCATATGAGGAAGAAGATGATGATCCACCGTACGCGAGCCTGGCGGCGCGCGCAGCGTCGCAAGCATGGCGGAAATACACAGAGCTCTTGCCCGCGCGCATGCTGGCAGGAAAAGCAATGGCGGCTGCTTTACTTTCGGTCCGCGAAGTTGAAACGTGCCCAACAACTTGGCCGGTTCTGGCCATATCGAGAATGGGAACGCGAATTGTCCGAGGCCGAGCCGAAAAAGGTCCTGTTTGTCTGCTCCAAGAATAAGTGGCGCAGCCCAACGGCGGAATCCGTGTTTCGGAAAGATGCCGGCCTAGAGGTTCGGTCAGCGGGCACATCCCGCCAAGCCAAACGTCCAATATCGGTCGCTGATATTCGCTGGGCCGATGTGATCCTCGTCATGGAGGACAAGCATCGTGCCCGACTGCGCGCGCAATTCCGCGATGAGGTGCGTTACAAATCGATGCATTCGCTGGATATCCCAGATCTCTACCGATTTATGGATCCGGACCTGATCGAGATCCTTCGCGCCAAAGCTGAACCTTTGATTTGGGGCGACTGAGGTCGCCCCACCTTTTACGCCTTCGCGCTTGGCCGGGCTTGGCAGCGATCAAACCAGGCGCTCACATTTTTGAGGTCCCGGTTTAAAGGCTGTCCGACTTGTTCGCCGAAGGCGAGGAAGGTCGACAGCAGAATATCGGCAAGCGTGAAGCGATCGCCCGCGAGATAGTCGCGTCCCGCCAACTGACCGTCTAACCATTCAAGTTTGTCTTGAGCGCTGGCCTTCAGGCCGTCAGCCGCTTCAGGGAAGACGCGCATCCGGTCTTTGAACATGGGCAATCCTTCGGCGCCGCGAAATCCGTTGACCATGGGCTCGTTCACATTCAGATCCACCCAGCGCGCCCAACGTCGCGCTTGGGCGCGATCTTCGGGCGTGCTGCCCATGAGCGGCTCGCCCGGTTGGGTTTCATCAAGATACTCGCAGATCACAGTGATCTCGGTCAGCAGACTGCCATCGTCGAGTTGGAGCGCAGGCAATTGTCCGGCTGGGTTGATACTGAGATAGTCCGACTGCCGATTGACGCCGGTCATGATGTCGACCTCTTCCATTGGCAGTTCGATGCCACGTTCAGCCATAAAGCACCGAACGACCTGCGGGTTCGGACCGATTGAATTGTAGAGTTTCATTTTGGTTCCTTTCTACGCAGATTTTAGAAGTTCACGCGATTTGAGATCGTGCCGTCCACGATCAGGTTTGACCCCGTCGTGTAAGAGGAGAGGGGGCTGGCTAAGAACACCGCGGCATTGGCGATCTCTTGCGGCGTCGCGCAGCGCCCCGTTGGATTGCGTTTGAGAGACTGCTCGAAGAAGTCCGGCATATTTTGCTCGACCATGTGCCAGACGCCGCCTTCGAAATAGACCATGCCAGGCGAGACCACATTGGTGCGAATGCCACGCTTCGCATGCTGGCGTGCAAGGCCTTTCGCCATGTGCACCAGCGCGGCTTTAATCGGACCGTAGGAGGCAGCCATATCGGCGACCGCGGCGGAGATAGACGCGATGATCACGAAGGCCGCGTCGCCGTTTTCGTCTGCGGCTTTGCCAAGAAACGGCTCGGCCGCTTCAAAGGCATTCACCGCGCCGAGGACGTCGAGATTGAAGTTCTGCTTCCATGAGGCTTCGTCATTGCCTTGCGCCATAGCACCAGCGTTTGAGACCAAAATATCAATCCCACCAAGGTCTTCGCCAACTGATTTGATCCAGTCTTTGAGGCCGTCGCCGTCTGTGACATCGACCGATCCGCCAATGGCTTTGATACCTTTGGTTTCGAGCTCCGACACGGCCGTTGCGATCTGCTCGGCATTGCGCGCGCAAATTGCGACATTCGCCCCTTCATCAGCCAGTGTCTCGGCAATCGCTCGACCGATCCCTCGGCTTCCTCCCAGTATGACGGCATTCTTGCCCTTGAGTTTGAGGTCCATGCGCGCTGCTCCCGTTTTGTCTGTCGCGATAGACGAGCATAGTTGAGGCCCGCCAACAATGCGGGTCGTCGCGGGAGGGGCATTGCCGAGTGGCGAATGGCTTCATATGCTCGTCCGTGAGGGAGACGAACTATGAATTCACTTAAACTTGGAGTGGCGATCGCTGCAGTCTTAGGAATGAACAGCTGCGCTATTGCTCATGAGCATGGCGAAGCGGACGTTTTGCCGAACAAAGTTGTCCCTGCGGGGACGGCGCCAGACGTGGCCAACCCGTTTCATCCGATCCGTTTAATGCTGGCCAGCGATGAGACAGCGGGCGAGCTTTCGCTTTTCGAGTTTGAGGTTCCGGCGCAAAGCGCTGGGTCACCGCCGCACACGCACACTTTGGAGGACGAGTATTTCTTCATTCTGTCCGGTACGCTGGATGTGTTGGTAGATGGCGAAGTCAGTCAACTTGCCGAGGGCGATTTCGCGGCCTTGACGCGCGGCCATACGCACATGTTTTGGAATGGCTCGGACCAACCGGTACGGCTCCTCATGGCGACCACTGGGGCTTCGTTTGAAACGTTCATGTCGTCTGTGGCTCCGCGCCTTGCAGAGGCGAAACCAGACGGCCCGCAAGCAGCCGGCGCGGTTGTGGGCGCGCTTGCGGCTGAGCATGGCATTACAATCACTATGGAAGATATGCCTGAAGAAGCCGCGCCTTATTATCAATAGGCGCTGCGATCTGGCGATCCTGGCCTAAATCCTGTATAGCCCTGCGCTCCAGACGGCTGGGCAGTCGCTGGCAAGTTCGCTTGCTGGAGGAAAGTCCGGGCTCCACGGAGACATGGCGGTGGATAACGTCCACCCGGCGC
>CAYNUI010000184.1:0-5136 GCA_964400185.1 uncultured Hyphomonas sp. | reverse complement strand
GGCAAAGGCTGGGCCTCCACCTCTGGCAGCAAGCCTTCAGCGTCATCGGTGAAACAGACAAAGCGCAAATCACCGCTCGTATTGCGTCGCACCGCTCGGTAGAGGCGGTTCACGAAGGGCGCGGGATAGCGTGTCCCCCATTTCATACAAACGACGTTCTTGAGCATACCTACTTTTCTCAGGGTTCGGCGTGGGTGAATAGCCCTAAATCGGCGCCTACATACCAACCAGAATTGCGCCAATACGCGCTATTCAACTCTTTCTCAATGTCCGGAAAGCCGTTCACGGTGCGGCTCGACGGATTGGCCTCGGCATAGCCTAGGATTTTGTCGAGGAAGAAATCTCGGCGAACCATAATCGATTGATTGGACCAAGTGATGTGTTTGGCCGAGACCCGGAACCAGCCTTCTGGCATCCGCTCGATTTCGTCGAACATCTTATCCGGCTCGCTCAACACATAGAGGGAATTTCCGATCAGTTTCCGCGCCTTGCCCGGACGCACCAGGCGGCGCAATTGAGCCAATGGGGACGGCTTATAATAGCGCAAGAATTTTGGAGCAGCGACATCGCGATAGCCGGGATGAATGCGGTGTCGAAACCGAAATACTTGCACTTGGTCGTCAGCCAAAGCCGCTTTCGCATGTTCAATTTGCTGACGCGCTCGCTCCGCACTCTCTATCAAAGGCAGGTCATTTTCAAGCAGCATGACAGTGTCTGATGTCAGGCCTTCAGCCAGCATCTTAAAGCCGCCGAGAATGCCTGTATTGTCTTCCGAGCCAGTGCAAGGAATCCCATAGTCCTCGGCGATCTGCTTTGCGCCATCGTCCATTTGATTGAACGCGATCAGCGTTTCGTCTGCGAGATCGAACAAGCCCGCCCTTTTGTACGTATCGAGCGCATGGCGAAAGGTCTCATAGCGTTTATAGCAGAGCATTCCGATGCCGAATGATGGCGCAGTTTTTTGTCCCAACACATAATCCCCGTGCGGGATGAACTGCCCGCGCTCCCTAAGATACATCGAAACGAATCCAATTGGGAACACGATGAGCACAGCTCATAGTGCGATCACACAACTTTTCTGCTGACATTTGCTCATCCAATCTACTTTCGCGTGCGTAACCATTGTTATCACTGACGAATATGGAGCTTCTGCGCTGTGAACCCAACTCGTGCCCTTTTTTGGTTCCGACGCGATCTGCGCCTTACTGACAATCCAGGCCTCGCCGCAGCGATCGAACACGCGGGGAAAAATGTCGTTTTGCTGTACATCCGAGAAACCAATTCAGAGCTTCGCGAAATCGGCGGCGCTTCGAAATGGTGGCTGGACAAGTCGCTTCGTGCGCTTTCGGCTGACATTGAAGCGCTCGGCGGGAAACTCATTCTGCGCACGGGGGAAGCACAGGACATCATTGACGACATACTCGAAGAAACGGGCGCGGAAGCGGTCTACTGGAACCGCCGTTATGATCTTGCAGGGCGCGACCTCGACACTGCAATCAAAACCGAGCTCAAAGCGCGCGGCGTGGATGCGGAGAGCTTCAATGGCACCGTACTGACGGAACCTTGGACACAAACCACCGGCTCGGGCGGCTATTACAAGGTCTACTCTCCTTATTGGCGCTCGGTTCAAGCGAATTATGTCTGCCCGTCCCAAGTCTCCACTCCAGAAGCGTTTGAGGATCTCGGCGTATCGAGCGAACAGCTCGATGATTGGGGCTTTCATCCCTCTCGACCTGATTGGTCGACAGCCTTCTCGCCGGAATGGACGCCTGGTGAAGCGGGGGCTAAAGCGCGCCTTAGTGAGTTCCTAGACGGCCCCGTCGACCGCTACAAAGATGATCGCAATCGGCCAGACCGCGAAGACGGAACTTCTGGGCTGTCGCCGCATCTCGCATTCGGTGAAATCAGCCCGACGCAAATTTGGCGTACGACCAAGTCTCGGATCGATGCCGGTTCTTTGGATGAGAGCAATGCGCATAAATTTCTCTCCGAGGTCGTCTGGCGCGATTTCTCTTACGTCTTACTGTTTCACAATCCGGACCTCGCGACGCAGAACTTCAAATCCGATTTTGATCAGATGCCATGGGAAGACGATGCGGCGCTTTTAGAGGCCTGGCAAAAAGGACAAACGGGCTATCCCATTGTCGATGCCGGGATGCGGCAGCTGTGGGCGACAGGTTGGATGCACAACCGCGTGCGCATGATCGTCGCGAGCTTTCTCACCAAACATCTCCTCATCCATTGGCAGCGCGGCGAAGACTGGTTCTGGGATACTCTGGTCGACGCCGATCCAGCCTCCAACAGCGCGAGCTGGCAATGGACGGCTGGATCTGGCGCGGATGCAGCCCCCTATTTCCGGATCTTCAATCCGATCACTCAGGGCGAAAAGTTTGATGAGAGCGGCGACTATGTCCGCAAATGGTGTCCAGAACTGGCCCGATTGCCTCGCAAATATCTCTATCAGCCCTGGGAAGCCGGGCCGCTCATCCTGCACGAAGCAGGCGTAACGCTTGGCGAAAACTATCCAGAACCGATTGTAGATCACAAAGCCGGCCGCCAACGCGCGCTTGCCGCTTATGAAACCCTCAAAGAAAGACGAGACGCCGCATGAAACGTATTGCCATTATAGGCTCTGGGATCACCGGTCTCGGCGCTGCTTACGCCTTGAGAGATACGGCTGACATCACCGTCTATGAAGCCGGAGATCGGGCGGGCGGTCACGCTCATACGATGGATGTCGACTATGATGGCGAGCAGATCAGCGTCGACGTTGGCTTCATCGTTTACAACGCGCTGAATTATCCGAACTTGATCGGCTTCTTCGACGCGCTTGAGGTTGAAACCGAGGCGAGCGATATGAGCTTCGCCGTCTCTAACCCAGATGGGTACGAATGGGCCTCCACGCTCAAAGGCATCTTCGCGCAGAAGCGCAATCTGTTCAGCCCTAAATTCCATAAGTTTTGGCGTACAATCTTGAAGTTCAATGATCTTGCGCGTGAGGAACTTCACGCAGGCAAGATCGAAAACGTCTCTCTCGGATCGTGGCTGCAAACCCACGGCTTTGATCAAGACTTTCTGGACAATTACATCCTCCCAATGGGCGGCGCGATCTGGTCGACGCCTGAGGCAGAAATGCTCGACTATCCGGCGATCAGCTTCTTCCAGTTTTTTGAAAACCACCGCTTGATGCACAAGGAGCGTCCCAAGTGGCGAACCGTAACCGGAGGCTCTCGCAACTACGTCAAAAAGGTCTCGGATCTGCTCGGTGCCCGTTTGCGTTTGAACACGCCGGTTCAATCGGTTTCTACGTTCGGCGCCAAAGTCCGTGTAACCACTCAACATGGCGATGAGATCTATGATGATGTCATACTCGCCACGCATTCAGACACGACACGCGCCCTCCTCGAAGACCAATTCGAAACGCGGCGCTTCCTGCTCGCATCGACGCGCTATCGTCCGAACGACATTTATCTCCATCGCGATCCGTCCTTGATGCCGAAACGCAAAGCCGCCTGGGCGAGCTGGAACGTGATTAAGCAGGACACGCCTGAGATGTGTCTGACCTATTGGATGAATCGATTGCAAAACTTGCCCGATGAGCGGCCGATTTTTGTAACGCTCAACCCCGAGACGCCGCCCGCTGAGCATTTGACCTTCGCCCGGATGGAAAAAGCGCATCCGCAATTTGATGCCCCAGCCGAAGCGGCCGTGCGCGAGCTAAAACGCCTGCAGGGCAAAGATGGGATCTGGCTCGCAGGCGCTTGGATGGGGAGTGGGTTCCATGAAGACGGCCTGAAAGCCGGGCTTGCGTGCGCATTGTCCCTAGGCGGACGCGTTCCATGGACGGCGGAAGGCGTTGAATTGACCACAACCATGACGCGTGCAGCAGAAAATGCTAAACTCGCGGCTGGAGCCTAGTCGTTTTGGAACACCATTCCCCGCTGCGCCTCTGGAAGGGCCATACGATACATCAGCGCTCGGTCCCGTTCGAGCACCGGTTTAAGTACGGCCTGGCTTTGATCGATGTCGACATCGATCGCTTAGGCGCAGCGAACGATCAAAACGCCCTCTTCAGCGTCAATCGCAGCAACCTGTTTTCGTTCAATCCTGGTGATCACGGAGATCGCTCCGGTGGCGCGCTAAGGCCCTGGGCGGAGTCGGAATTTGCGAAAGCTGGGATTGATCTGAACGGCGGCCGCATTCGCTTGGTCACTTTCCCGCGGCACGCCTTTTACAAGTTCGCACCAATCTCGCTTTGGCTCGGCCACACCCCTGATGGCCAGCTGGAAGGCATTCTCTATGAGGTGAATAACACTTTTGGTGAAACGCACGTCTATGCTGCAAAGACCCCGGACCTGAGCCGCAATCAGCATGTCACCGACAAAGTGTTTCACGTCTCCCCGTTCTTTGATGTTTCGGGCAAATATCAGTTTACACTTCGGTCGAGCGAGACCGATCTCAGCCTGATCGTCGCGACCCTCAAAAATGGCGCGCAAACGCATATGGCGACCATCAAAGCAAAGGCTTATCCGGCGACCGCTGGAGCGTTTGCGAAGCTCGCTGTGACCAAGCCTGTATCCAGTCTTGCTGTAAGTCTCGCCATCCATTGGCAGGCCCTAAAGCTTTGGCTGAAAGGCGCGAAATATCATTCAAAACCAAAGCAGTCGTCTGTGCGTACAACAACTGCAAGACCGATAAACGCTGCACCTGAGACAGCGAGAAAGCTGGAGAGCACCGCATGAGCTTTACAACCCTCGACCACGCCATCGAAGATCAGAGCAATCACATTCTCGCATCAGCCGAGGCATTGAGGCAGCTCACTGGCGTACCGGCTGGGTTTCGATTGGCGGGAATGATGCTGCTGCGGGCAAAGCGCGGCACTATTCGGTTCGATCTGCCAGATGGCCGCCGTGTGCTCTTCGATCATGGCCAAAAAGGCCCGAACGCTGTCGTAGAAGTTCACAATTTTGATTTTGCTAAACGGGCCATTGCTGGCGGCGATGTTGGGTTCGCGGAAAGCTATATGGACCAAGAATGGTCGACCCCTGACCTGACATCTGTGCTCGAGTTCTTCTCGGAGAATTTCGAAGCGGCCGGACAGCTCGCCGTCGGTGGTTTCATGGTTCGAATGGGCAA
>CAYNUI010000183.1:0-5181 GCA_964400185.1 uncultured Hyphomonas sp. | reverse complement strand
GGTGTCGCCGAGGCGATTTTGCGACGCGTGGCTTCGGCGTATATCCATGCGAACGGCGTCAGCAAGAAGCGCAGAAGCGGCGCTGCTTCACGCGACCGTGGATCAACCTCACCAGACCAGAATCGCGGCTCTCTCATGCTTTGATCCCAGCTTTCTCGAACAATGGCGCCAGAGCCTTCAAGGTCTTAGACATGGGACCGATCGCATCGGCTTCCAGAACATCACGCAGATCCTGCGACACAGCGGGTAATGGGATCGCGTCAGCGAGAGCCTCCGCGTCTTCGACGATTGAGAAGCCGTCGTGCGGCACCAAACGTTTCGAGACGTCGCTAAAATTGAACAGACTGGGTCCAGTGACCACGGGTTTGTTCAGGCGCAGGGCCTCGAGAGGATTGTGTCCGCCAACGCCGGGGGCGTGACCGCCGCCCAGGTAGACTGCATCTGCGAGACGATACCACAAACCCATTTCGCCCATCGTATCCGCCAGCAGGATATGGGTGTCCTGATTGACGGGATCTCCTTCTGACCGCCGCGAAATAGCATATCGAGTGCAGGACAGAAGACCATCGATTTCATCACCGCGCTCCGGGTGGCGCGGCGCGATAATTAGGAAGTGGTTTGGTGGCAGTTTCATATAGGCATCTAAAGCCAAGGCTTCTTCGCCTGCATGCGTTGAAGCCGCGAGGAGGATCGGGCGGTCGCCGATGGCGCCTCGCAGGGCGTCGAGCTCCGCCACATCAACATCGGGGGCAGGGAGCGCGGATTTTAAGTTTCCCGGATTGAGCACCGGTTTCCCGGACAATTCCTCAAGTCCGGTTTTGGTTTGAAGGTCGGCGCTCACAAGCACGTCGAAAGATCCAAATACGGCGCGCGCGGTTTTGCGCCAACGCATCCAGCCTTTGATACTGTTCTCTGTCATCCGAGCATTGATCAAAGCTGCCGGAATGTCTCTCGCCTGCAAGCCGAGGATGAGGTTTGGCCAAATCTCGCCTTCGGCAAATATGGCGAGGGTCGGAACCCAGTGATCGAGGAACCGTTTGGCACCGCCCGGGCTGTCGAAGACTGCCATTTGTTGAAACGCATTGAGCGGCTTCAGGGCATCGTCTTGCTCGAGTGCTGTTGAAACCAGAGCAGCCGCCGTCTTAGTCTGACACGTGAACAAATAGGACGTGTTTTGAGGGTCGGACTGAGCTTGGCGGCGAACCAGTTCCAAAAGGAGTTGGGACTCTCCAACGCTCGCCGCATGCAGCCAGATCAGGGCGCCTTCCGGGCGCGCGGACAGGCGCCGTGCCAAACGTTCATCAAGACGCCCCTCGGCCTCTTTTCCGGCACGGACGCGTCGACGAAAGAAAACGCCCAAAAAGGGCGTCATCAGAGTCGTCAGAATTCGGTAAAGGAACAGTCCGAGCGTCATTACGCTCTTATAAGCTGATTGGTGGGCAAACGCCCACTCTCAGAATCAGCCAATAATCGCGCTAATGGCGCTGCCCGGAAGCGCAGACGAAGAGTCTTGCTTCTCATCAGAGTCAGGCGACACGGAGAATCCGAGCCAAGCCAGGATGACGGCGATTGTAAAATTCCGGATAGCGATAAGAAGGCCAACCATAATATACCCCAATCAATTTGCCGAGTATCAATAAATCAGAATCGTCTTAACGAAAAGAGGGCGGGGAGGGTAAATTTCACTAAATTGACCCTGGATACCGAAGAATTATTGCCAGCGAGGCCCAAATTGGAAATCGACATTGATCATTTGCTCTCCATGACAGGCGGAGATGCCAATCTCGCTGACGAAGTTTTAGATATCTTTCGTAATCAGGCGGATACCTGGGGGCGGATGCTGTCGGCGGATCTGTCTCAACGTGAATGGGCGGATGCTGCGCATACGCTGAAAGGTGCAGCGCTGAGTATCGGGGCACACACCTTTGCAGATGCCTGCGCTGCAGTGGAACAAGAGGGGAGGGGCGAGGCCGACGTTTCGCACGTCCGCGCTGCAACGATCTTGTCAGAGCTAAAGGACCAGCTTGGCCAGGTCATCGAAGCCTGCGCAAAGGCGAGCTATGAATTGTCCAAGCCCGGCTTGAGGCGGTCAAACGATTCAAATTCGTAGGCAATGCAGCGATCGATCAGCGTTCGCCATACCGGTTCAGCAATCGCTGGTGATAGGCCTTGGCGTTCGGCTTCGGCTTTGACCTTCTGAACCACATCTTCAATTCGCGGACGATCCAGGACGGCCTTGCGGGCACCTTTGATTCGGGCCGCGGCATCCATGAAGGATTGGCGCTCGACCAAAAGCGCAACCAGCAAGCGATCGATCCGATCCACTTCATGGCGCACGTCTGTCATGGTTTCAGCCGTGTCGGCAGTGTTCAGTTTTTCGTCTGGATTGTTCACGGTTCGCAACATCGCTTCGGATCCTTGTTTGAGATCCATATGGGGCCTGGAGCCCGAATGCGCGATGCGGTGCGGCGACGCGGTCCCCGGGATCAAAAAGAAATAGACCTTCCCAGCACTGCCGGGAAGGTCCTGATGTCAGATAAGTAAAAGACTAGTGTTCAATGAAGGCCGGCATGCGCGCTTGTACCCGTGTGTCACGCAACGCTTCGGCTTCACTGATCAGCGCCTGGATTTCAGGGTCGCTCATGATCTCAGCCAATTGGCCGATGGCTTTCAACTCTTCCAATGAAGCCGAGGATGAAGCGCCAAGGAAGGCAAAGCCACCCGCATTGTTCGGGAATGACTTGATGCGCACTTCGGCATCTTCTTCGATCTCTGCGAGTTCGCGCGCTTTCGCGATCGCTGTGGTCAGTCCGCCGAGTTCATCGACGAGCCCGATCTCGGCAGCATCCTCGCCGGTCCAAACACGTCCGCGAGCGATCTCGTCGACTTGCTCGAGAGATAGGCCGCGACCTTCAGAGACGAGACCTGTGAAGCGGTCATAGCCGCGTTGCAGCCAATTCCGAACCATGGCGCGTTGCTCATCGGTGAAGCCCTCGGTCGTTGAGAAGGCGCCCGTGAACGGACCGCCGACTTTGATCGTTTCTGCATTCACACCAATCCGAGCCAGACCCTCATCGATGGCGAGCTTGCCGCCGAAGATCCCGATAGAGCCTGTAATCGTGCTCTTGTTCGCAACAATCCAGTCGGCCCCAGTAGAGACATAGTAGCCGCCTGAAGCCGCCAGGGAGGCCATAGAAACGACAACTGGTTTTTGTTCTTCTTCCTGGATCCGCTCAATGGCACGCCAGATTTGATCGGATGCAGTAGGTGAGCCGCCTGGGCTGTCGACGCGGAAGACCACGGCTTTGACATCCTCGTCACGACCCGCTTCAAGCAAAGCAGCTGCGATCGTGTCCGAAGCGAAGCCGTTACCTTCTTGGAAAAGGCTGCCACCTGCATCACCGCCAACGATTGGGCCTTGTCCACCAACAATGGCGATGACAGGTGACCCGAATGGGGTAGAGGGCGGATTGTAGGATGCCAGATCGATTGAGACCGAGTCTTCGCCAGCGCGTTCTTCGGCTGCATCAAGGGCATCTTCCGGCCAACCGAGCGACGTCGCAAATTGCGCGTCAATCATTTGCTCAGGGCTGATCGGCGTTGATTCGAGGGTTGCCCGCACTTGCGAAACAGAAATTCCTCGGTCTGCGGCGATATCATTCAAGGATACTTCCCAGATTGATTCGGCAAGTTCGGTCATCGCGCGCCGGTGTGGCTCGGTGAATGTTTCTTCTTTATATGTGTTCGGTGCGTTCTTGTATTCGTACAGCGCTTCAATGTCGGCTGTCACTGACAGGTTATCGAGCAAGCCTTTTAAGAAGAGCGTTTCAAAGACGATTCCGCTGGCAATCATATCACTGCCCGGCTGGACCCAAATTTCATCTGCTGAAGCGATGGCGCGATAGCCAGAAGGGCCGCCACCATACGTGCCCTGCGAATGAGCAATGATGAACTTGTCCGCGGCTTTGAACTTCAAGAAGGCATCTCGATATTCTTCTGCGCGGGAAGAGCCAATCCCAAACTCGCTGGCTCGGATAAACAGACCTTTGACTTGGTCGTCGCTCGCGGCCGCTTCTAGTTTGGTCACAAGGTCGACAAACCCTATGCCGCCGCCGAACAGAACTTCAGGACCGGTCGTCGGTGCTTGGTCTGCGTAATCCACGCGTAAGTCCAAGGTCAGAACGATCGGGTTGCCATCGTCTTGCCCGGTCTCTGGACCGGATGCGGACCGGATCGCATCACTCACGGCGAGTTGGATTAAGCCCACTCCGATGAAAAAGAGTAATGCAAGCCCGACTATCGAGCCGACAACTGCCCCGCCCAAGGATGCGAAAAAGGTTTTCATGGGAGAAAAGCTCCGTAATGTTTCTTATCGGATAACGATATGGAGGTTAAGATCGCGTTTGTCAAAACACAAAGATCATTTCGATCTGTTCACGTCTTGATTCTGGATGTGCTGCGTGGCGTTCGCGCACAAAAAAGCAGTTCCATGAAAGGAGAGGGTGTTTTGGGTGTTGCAACCCGAAATGGGATTGGCTATGTCCGCCGCTCAGTTGGGGTGTCGCCAAGTGGTAAGGCACCGGTTTTTGGTATCGGCATTCCCAGGTTCGAATCCTGGCACCCCAGCCACTTTCACTCAGAGCCAATGCCTCGCGCTTAAGCAGACGCTCCAGTTTGTGACGCAGTGCTGCACTTAATATGTAATAATATTTCAAATTTGCCTTGCAACTGCCTCAATTATGAATGAGAGTTTGACAACCTCTCGAGCTTTTTGCAGAGGTGACCTCGTATGCGAACATGACCACAGGTTAATCCTGTCGCTGCGTAGATTAGAAAGACGAAAAGTCTCAGGTCATAAATTGGGAGGAGGTGGGTGTTTGCCCATGTTCCTTGAAACAACTGCGTGGGTTTGTGTGTGTGTGCCCCGACCCTAAGACCGTCTCGCCTATTGGCGGGATACGAAAGAGTTTCTAGCGACGTCCTATGGCGGCGCGATATCAGGAGAGTGAGAGGCAGACTTCATGAAGAATGTTCTGACACCGGCTCGCGGAGCCATTCTAGCAACAATAGTCGTCGGTATGACCGCGCCTGCCGTTGCACAGGGATTGGATCGCGCGATCGCAACCGGCGAACAGGCGACCCGCCGCGCCGAACAAGTTCAGCAGCAAATCAACCAGCTCG
>CAYNUI010000182.1:0-5202 GCA_964400185.1 uncultured Hyphomonas sp. | reverse complement strand
TCGTGGCCTCTCAGGGTCTGACGGCGCCTCTGACGTTCGACTTCTTTGGCGACGGTACGACGGTCACGACACAAGAGATCCTTACGGGTCGGCGTGATATGAGTGAAGCGGAAGAGTTCTTCCAGGAGCTCCGCCTCGCATCAGACTATGATGGCGCATTCAACTTCATGATCGGTGCAAACTATTACGACCGAGAGAGCCGTTCGTCTGCGAACTTCACCCATGTCACGATCGCTGCTCGCTCGCAGTTGGGCGGGCTCAGCCGCGACTTTGACTCGCTCATCACCGAGTCAAATCCTGTGACCACCGAAAGCTACGGATTGTTTGGTGAAGTCTATGTCGATGTCTCAGATCGCACACGACTGACCGGCGGCTTGCGCTATTCTCACGATGATAAAACCATCATGACGCGCCAAATTTTCCTCAATCCGCAGCCGGATGGCAGCCTGCCTGCGTTTACGAGCGGTGCGTTTGACAAAGGCGTCTTCACGGGACGTGCAGTCCTTGATCACAAGTTCAATGAAGATCTTCTCGGATATCTCAGTGTCTCGCGCGGTTATAAGGCTGGAGGCATCAATCCTGGAGAGGTGAACGTTGTCACCGAAGGGTTCGAACCTGAGTTTTTGAACGCTCTAGAAGTGGGCCTAAAGGGGTCCGCTATGGATGGGGCGTTCAGCTCCAATCTGTCAGCTTTCTACTATGACTATGAAGACCTCCAGATCGGTCAGACCACAGCGACCGCGGCCCGTACAATCAACACGGATGCGATTGTTTACGGCGCCGAAGTTGAGTTCATGTTCAATCCGACGGATCACTTACAATTCGACGGTGCAGTGTCGGTCCTCAACACAGAGATCCAGAACTTTGCGTCGATTGATGAAACCGATCCGTTCGGCACCGCACCTGGCACTGTTGTAGCTGAAGTTACGGCAGCGGGTGTTTCGAAAGATCTCGACGGAAATTCGTTGCCCTTCTCGCCCGACTATAAGTTCTCGGTTGGCGTTCAATATGAGTTCGTCACCGACAATTGGACCCTCACGCCACGCTTGGACCACTATCAACAGAGCAGTTTCCAATCGACCGTGTTCAACAAACCCGTCGATGAGTTCGATGGCTATAGCCAGACAGACTTCAAGCTCCTGTTCGCGCCGAACAACGCCAATTGGGATCTGCGTGCCTACGTGAAGAACATTGCGGACAATGAAGACATCACCCGTGTCCTCCCTGCGGGTCGATTGGTAGGACGCTTCCGCGAAGTGGTGATCCTCGAGCCACGGACCTACGGCGTAGAAGCGACACTGCGCTTCTAAAACCACTCTCCTCAGTGCACTTGAACCCGGTTCAGCTTGAACCGGGTTTTCTTTTCTCGGCGAACTTGATTGGCGAGTAGAGCGCTGACGAAGCTAGTGCTTTAGCTTGCGCTTTCGAACCATGAAGTCGTCTCTGATGCCATTGATCGAACCAATGATCATCGCAACGGTCATGTCTTCCAGCTCCTGTTGATCGATTGAATTCCGCAACAGGAACGAACCGGCTGAGACAGGAACTCCAAAAGAGAGATCTGTGACCGCCCGCGCGGTCGGCAACGGAATATCGAAGTTTTTGTGTACGATGTCTGCGAAGTACTCGACAGCGACGTCGCGATTGAACAGACGCGGATTCATCATTTGCGAAATGGCGGGATCCGTTTGAAGCCGTTCAATCAATCGTCCCTTTTGCGCGACATTGTCCAAATACACTTTCGTCACGCCACGCACGAGCTGTTCAAACGTGTCAGCCGCATCCGCGGCCGCGAATTGTAAGCTGCGTAGGGATTCCAGCTCTCGCGTCAGAAGCTCGCGGAGAAGTTCAGAGACATTGTCAAAATACTTGTAGATGAGCGACTTGCTGACTTCAGCATGCTTGGCAATCCGCTCCATCGATATTTTGGATATGCCTTCTTGTTCCACCAAATCAGCAGCAGCATCCAATATCATTGAGCGCCGAACAGCGGGCGAAAAACGGCGTTTATTCTTAAGTTTAGCATCAGTCATCTGGCCGCCATTGTAAAACTCCGAGCGCCCTTTGCAACGAAAGAAAGCAACTCGATCGTACGCTCAAAATCGGCTTGCTATTCGGCGTTGAGGTCGGCGATAGCACGGTGAATGTGACTCACCACCACGGACCCCTGACCGACAGCTGAAGCCACGCGTTTAACGGAACCGGCACGGACATCTCCCACGGCATAGACACGGGGCCAGCTCGTTTCGTACTCAGAGGGCATGCGTTCAATCGACCAACCTGCTTTGACCAGGTCGAGATTGCTCAAATCGGCACCCGTTTGAACAAATCCAGTGCGGTCGCACGTCAAATTCTCTGGGAGCCACCGCGTGAACGGCTTGGCGCCGACAAAAAGGAACACGAAAGGCGCTTCGCATGAACCCGTTTCGCCGGTCCCGCGATTTTTGTGACTGATTGCAACCAAGTGGTCGTTCATCTCATCAGCCTCGTCGACCCCGTGCAACGCCGAGATTTCAGTTTCCGGGTGTAAGACGATGTTCGGCGTCTCCTCCAGGCGTTTGACCAAATATTCTGACATGGTCTCGCGAATATCGGCGCGTCGGTACATGACATGCACTTTCGATGCGGACGCGCTGAGAAAAACCGCACCTTGGCCTGCCGAATTCCCGGCACCGACCACGACCACCTCTGAGCCTTGGCACAATTGGGCTTCCATAGGCGTTGCGCCGTAATAGATGCCGCGTCCTTCAAAGCGCTCAATGTGGTCGAGTGGCAGTCGTTGATATTGAGCGCCGGTCGCAATGACGACGGCTTTGGACTTAATCGTACGACCATCCGTTAGAGCGATTGAGAAATCGTCGCCTTGCCGTTCTAACGAAGCGGCTTTGACCGGCGCGGTCAGGCTGACGCCGAATTTCAACGCTTGAATGACCGCTCGATCGGTTAACTCCTGCCCTGAGACCCCAGTTGGAAATCCGAGATAATTTTCAATCTTGGAAGACGTACCCGCCTGCCCGCCCGGATTGCCAGAATCGATCGTGATGACGCTGAGGCCTTCGGAGGCGGCATAAACGCTGGCAGCGAGACCAGCAGGCCCCGCGCCGACAACGATCACATCGGCTGAAGTCCCGTCTTTAAGCAAGTCAAAACCGAAGGCATGAGAGATTTCGCTGGCGGTTGGCCGCACCAAAACTTCGGAACCGCCGCGGAAAACAACCGGCAAATCGGAAGCGGCTATGCCCTTTGCGGTCAACATCCGGTCGGCCAGCGGATCGGTTTCTGGCGACAACCAACGATGCGGAATACCAAACTTAGATAGCAGGTCTCGCGCTGTGAAGACCAATCGGTCCTGCGGTGCCCCGATCACGATCACGGAGCCATGGTCCGCGTTGTGCGCGAAAGCACGCCGCGCGGTCAGCGTCTGGACAATGATGTCGGAGAGTTCGGAGTTTGCGACGAGCAAGTTCTGCAGCCGGTCGTGCTCGATGTGCAAAAGGTCGCCCGCTTTGCCCATGGTGACATTGACCAGTGAAGCCGCGCCCGTGATGACGGAAATATCGCCCGTAAACTGTCCTGGCTCCATCCATCCCACCCGCTTGGAACCGTCTGGCGTCTCCACAAAAATATGGGTTTCACCGGACAGGGTCACTAAGAAATCCTGATGGGTTTGTCCCTCTCGTGTCAGGACGTCGCCCTCGGCATGACTTCGTATCTCGCCATAGCCTTTCAATGTCTCGATTTGCGCGGCCGTAAAAGTGAAATTGACGTCTGCGGGGACGGAAGACAATGGACAGACTCCTTGTTGCGGCTGCAGCGCTCTCAAAACACCAAACGGGTGATCCAATTCGACGTATGCCGTCATGGATTTGGTACAAGGGGGTAAGCTAAAAAGCATTTATCCAGAATCAGACCTAATCTCACGGCAGAACAAATGCTGTTCGACGAAAGTCTATCTGGCTTTTTTGGCCAGCGTGTTGTTGAGATTGAATTTTGGAACGGGAGTCTATCCGGTGAAACATCATATCATGATTTCGCTGGGATTGCTGATGGCAGCGATCTTCTCGTTTCGGCTTGCTAACGCGCTTCTCGCGCCTGGCATTGGCGTCTTCGAGCTCTACCTATTCGGCGGAATTGTGATCGCTGCGGCGCTCATATTCTTCGGCCTGAAAGAACGTCGTCACGTTCGCGCTCAATCGAAGACGGATGAGGGTTAGACCAAAGTCGATCTCTACAATAGCCAAACTCTGATGCACGCTTAAGGTGCGGTAAATCTACCGTCCGAGATAATCAGGGAGGACCCAATCGTGTCCAACAACAATCAAACAGATGCGAAAGGCTATTGGGCGGCCACGATCCGCTTAACACTCAGTCTCCTCGCGATCTGGTTTGTCGTCTCTTATGGAGCCGGCATACTGTTTCGAGATTTCCTAGACCAGTTCGCTATTGGCGGAGCTCCGCTCGGCTTCTGGTTTGCGCAGCAAGGATCGATCTACGTCTTTGTCGCTTTGATCTTTTACTATTGCTTCGCCATGGCGCGGCTCGAGCGCAAATTTGGCGTGAAGGGGTAGCGTTATGGATTGGACCCTCTTCTTCGTTATTACGACATTCGCGCTTTATATCGGGATTGCGATATGGGCGAGAGCTGGCTCGACCGATGACTTCTACGTCGCGGGTCATGATGTTCACCCGACCGTCAATGGTATGGCGACCGCGGCCGACTGGATGTCGGCGGCCTCTTTCCTTTCAATGGCTGGTCTGATTGCCTTCATGGGCTATGGCGGTTCCGTCTATCTGATGGGCTGGACAGGCGGTTATGTTCTGCTTGCCGTCCTCTTAGCGCCTTTCTTGCGCGAATTTGGCAAGTTCACGGTGCCAGACTTTGTCGGTGACCGATACTATTCAGACGTTGCTCGGATCATCGCTGTGATCTGTGCCTTGTTCGTCTCCTTCACCTACATTGCTGGACAGATGAAGGGCGTCGGCGTGGCCTTCTCGGGCTTCCTCGGTGTCGACTTCAATGTTGGCATCGTGATCGGCATGGTCATCGTGTTCTTCTATGCCGTGCTCGGCGGCATGAAGGGTGTGACCTATACGCAGGTTGCACAGTATTGCGTGCTCATCTTTGCCTACACGGTTCCGGCGATCTTTATGTCGCTGATCATCACCGGCAACCCGATCCCGCAACTTGGCTTCATCAGTAAC
>CAYNUI010000181.1:0-5236 GCA_964400185.1 uncultured Hyphomonas sp. | reverse complement strand
GCGCGGCGACAGGCTTCGGTGGCGATGCAACGCACTTGCGCGACTTTCTTGTCTCGCAGCTTTTTTGAGATTTTCCGCAAGGCATCCATTGCCCGCTCAATCGACGCGTCAGACAGACGACCAGTCGCTTCCAAGCCTTCGCCTAATCGGGCAATTTGAGAATGGGAATCGAGCACAGCAAAGCTGTCGCCACGTCGGGCGGCGATGAGCAGCCGGCAATTATTTGTCCCCAAATCCACCGCTGCATAGAGCGGGGGTTTGCGTCTCTTGCGTGACCCGGTCCGGCTGCTCGCCTTCCGGTCATCCCGCATTTTCTGTACAGTCATGTGCTGACCAAATCTTGTATGTTGAGGAGAGGTGTAGCACACAAGAGCGGCAAGAGTCATGGACCGAACATCATGAAACGCTTCATGCGTCTGTTCGGGGGCAAAAAACCCACCGAACAACAAGCAGTTGAGGAAAAGCCCGTCGTTCCGGAGCTCCCGAACGCGATCCCAACGCGTGAGGCGAAATACCAAATTGGTCAGGTCTTGCGCCATCGATTGTTCGATTTTCGAGGCGTCGTTTTTGACGTTGATCCGGTCTTTGCGAATACGGATGAGTGGTACGAATCGATCCCGGAAGAGGTTCGTCCGGCGAAAGATCAGCCTTATTATCACCTCTTCGCTGAGAATGAGCGCACGCATTATGTGGCTTATGTTTCTGAGCAAAACTTGGTGCCCGATGAAGACGATTCACGCGTCAGCCATCCCGACATCAAAAAGATGTTTGAACTCACCGATCACGGCTACGTTCTAAAGTCGGCTCAGCGCAACTAGTCCGGTTTTACAGCCTCAGGCGTTGCCGCTTGAAAGGTTTCTACGCCAGCACAAGCCGCATCAATCTCCAATAAACGGGGAAAGCCCGATAGATCGACTTCAAATCTGCGCGCATTGTAGATTTGCGGGATCAGACAGATCTCTCCGAGGCCTGGCTGATCGCCATAAAGGAAGGGCGAAGCTTGGTTTCGTGCATGGACTTCGAGCGCTTCAAATCCGCGAATGATCCAATCCGCATACCAGGCTTTGATCGCTTGTTCGTCAGCACCGAAGCCCTCGCGCAAATATTTGAGCACGCTGACATTGTTCAGCGGATGAATATCGCACGCGATGGTCTCCGCGAACGCTTTTGCCTTAAGGCGCTCATGTGGCGCTTCAGGTAGGAATGCAGGTTCCGGATAAGCCATGTCCATCCAGTCGAGAATGGCCATGGATTGAGTATGGATCTGTCCATCAATTTCGACAGCTGGGACACGTTGTTGTGGGTTTATCGCCTTGTAACGATCAGACACATGTTCGCGGACGTCCGGATGCAGGTTGACCGAAACGCTCTCATAAGAAATGCCTTTAAGATTGAAGCCGATGCGTAAGCGATAACAGGCCGATGACCGCCAATAGTCATACATTTTGATCATGTCGGGCGTCTCCACTTTTTTGGTTCGAACTCTCAATATCCCAAGACATTTCGAGACTCACTTGATATATTAGTTGCATGAGCAACTATTCTGAAAAACCTGCGCATGCAAATGCTGATTGGACGATCGACCAGGGGTGGTCGAACTATTCGGTATCGGAGCATAAAGTCTGGGACACGCTCTATCAGCGCCTGATGGATGTATTGCCCAATCGCGCGGCTCCGGAGTTTCTGAAAGGCCTGGAAGCCTTGGACCTCCATCGCGGTGGCATTCCCAATTTCGAGACGATTTCAGACGAACTTGAAGCGCTCACAGGCTGGCGCGTGGTTGCTGTGCCTGGCTTGGTCCCGGATGACGTCTTTTTCGAACACCTCGCCAATCGTCGGTTCCCGGCTGGCAATTTCATCCGCAAGCCGGACCAGCTTGATTACATTCAAGAACCGGATGTCTTTCACGATGTTTTTGGACACGTTCCAATGCTCACCGACCCGGTCTTCGCGGACTATATGGAAGCCTATGGCAAAGGCGGCTTGCGGAGCCTTCGCCACGCCTCGCTCAAGAACCTCGCCGCGCTTTACTGGTACACGGTAGAGTTTGGTCTCATTCAAACAGATGATGGATTGAGGATTTACGGCGCTGGGATCGTGTCCTCCCCGGCAGAGAGCAAGTTTGCTTTGGAAGACCCCTCCCCCAATCGCATCGGTTTCGATCTGGTCCGGCTCATGCGGACGGATTATCGGATTGATGATTTTCAACAGACCTATTTCGTCATCGACAGCTATGAGCAACTCTTCCGCGCCACGGTCGATACGGATTTCGCGCCGCTCTATGCTGACCTGAAAGGCGAGTTTGATTTGCGGCCTGAGCATGTCATCAGCTCAGACTCGGTCTTACACCTTGGGTCCCAGGCCTATGCCGAACGCGGCGGACGTTTCGCCGACGCTTAAGGCAGCAACAAACACGCGTCACCATAAGAGTAGAAGCGATACTTATTTGAGACAGCATGCGCATAAGCGGCTCGCATGATCTCCGTACCCATAAGTGCACAAACGAGCATGAAGAGACTCGATTTCGGCAGGTGAAAATTCGTCACCAGGGCATCTGTCGCGCGAAACGAATATCCGGGTTGTAGAAAAATGTCGGTCGGACCTGTCACCGGCTCAACGACGCCATCTGGTCTGGCTGCACTTTCCAAAGTGCGAAGTGCCGTGGTTCCGACCGCGACGCATTTTTGGCCAGCCGCGCGACACGCATTGATCCGCATTGCCGCACTGTTTTCCACCTGACGCCACTCTTCGTGTAGGGTTTTTGATACGATTTGGTCCTCTTTTAGCGGAGCAAATGTACCCAATCCGACGTGCAACCGGACAAATTCACGTTGGATTTGCGCGGCATCGAGCTTCGCCAAAAGACGCGGCGTGAAGTGGAGACCAGCCGTTGGCGCAGCCACTGATCCCGCATCCTCACCCGCATACTTTGTTTGGTAGGTTTCTCGGTCGGATGCATCCGCAGCGCGCTTTCGAGCGATGTAAGGCGGCAGCGGCATCGCCCCATGCTGATCGATCGCTGCATCAAGGGCTTCGCCGGCAAGATTGAAAGAGAGCACCAGCTCGCCATCCTCGCGCTTGTCTTTGATCAACGCGGAAAGATGCTCAGTTATCCCGATCTTGTCCCCTACACGCAGTCGCTTTCCCGGGCGCGCCAAAGCGAGCCAATCGGTCTCTGACAGCCGCTCGACCAGGTTTATATCGACGTTGACGTCGCTGCCGGTCTCGTCCCGTGCTGATCGAACGCCTTTTAAAGCTGCTGGAATGACGCGTGTGTCGTTAAACACCATCACGTCGCCCGCGTTCAAATAGTTCGGCAAATCAAGCACTTGGGCATCTTCGAGCCGCCCATCAGCGTGCACGACAAGAAGGCGCGCCGCGTCCTGAGGATCTACAGGACGCAGCGCAATGTTTTCTTCCGGTAAGTCAAAATCAAATGCCGAGAGGTCGGTCAGAGGAGGCCCCTATTCCACCACAGCAGGCGCTGGCGGCAGGGTGCAAATATCCTTACGCCCTGCATCAGCCTCGGCGAGGATTTGTTGCCATTCTGCCGTGTCAGTCCGTTGGACAAAGGCCTTCACGCGCTCAGCTTCTGGCATGTCTGCGGCGAGCTTCGCCGAAACGACGACATCAGGATTTGCGATCGGGAATCCGTCCGGCGACGGTCCGAGTTTAATCGCTTTGACGACATCAAGCCCCTGAATGGCGCGGCCTTTGGCAGTGTACTTGTAATCCAAGTGACGCGCGCGATCGCTGATCAGAAAGAACTGCGCATTGCCTGAGTTAATATCATCGGTCCGCGCCGTTGAAAGCACGCCAGGGCAATGCGGAATGATGGTCTCAACCAAGCCATCAAACGACATTTCAGCCAAGAAACCAGGTTGCGTCGTAATCGGGAAACCATCCAACAATCCCCCATCCGCAGAATCCGCAGGTCCGATCGTATCGATCGGCGTTACATTCGGGTCACGGCGAAAGGTGAACTCGGCTTCAACCGGCTCCAGCATCGCTTCTTCGCCATGCGTCTGTTGAACATCACCGCCTTGCGCCATGAACCCTTTGATCACGCGGTGGAACGGGGTCCCATCATAATGCCCGGCCCTGACATAGGCTCTGAATTGCTCGACATGGTTTGGCGCTGCAATGGGGAGGAGCTCAATCGTGATCTGCCCCTTGCTGGTTTCCAGAATGACGAGGTTTTCGGGATCGACAGCTCGCCAGGCCTCAGGCGACGCTTCAACGTCCGCCATTGTGTAAACTGTTGTGTTTTCTTCAGTCTGCGCCCCCGCACAAGCTACAAATCCCATCACTGCCAAACCGCTAAGCAGGGTTCTCAGAGTCATTTCTTATACTTCTCCAGCAATCGCTCTTTTACGCCAGGCGTGACGAAGGGGGTGATGTTCCCTCCAAACCGCGCAATCTCTTTGACGAGTCGCGAGGCCACGGCCTGATGTTTTACATCGGCCATTAGGAACAGAGTTTCAATCTCGCGATTCAGTTGCTCGTTCATCGCTGTCATCTGAAATTCGTATTCAAAGTCAGATACCGCCCGCAAACCACGGACAATCACATTCACATTTTGCTCTTCAGCGAAATGCATGAGGAGCGTGTCAAAAGGCTTTACCTCGATTTTGGCGCGCCCAGGTCCTTCTAGTGCTCCGCATTCTTCTTGCATCATTTGAATACGCTCTTCGAGCAGAAAGAGCGGACGTTTCGCTTCGCTGACCGCGACGCCAATGATCAATCGGTCGACCAGCTTCATGGCCCTGCCGATAATGTCCAAGTGTCCCATGGTCACCGGGTCGAAAGTGCCCGGATACAGCCCAACGCGTTCCATCATGATCCTCCGCGAGCCCGGTCAGCAAATCGAAACAAATCCGGGCGTCTTAGGACTCTTCTGTATCGTCTTCGCCATTGTCCGCAAGGCGTGCCACAGAGACAACCCGCTCGTCTTCTTTGGTCCGCAGCACCCAAACGCCTGATGTGGCGCGGCCAGCGACCCGGATTTGATCCACCGGGGTACGGATCAATTGGCCCGCATCGGTGACGAGCATGACCTCATCATCATCATCAATGGTGAAGGAAGACGCGATTTGTTTGATGTGACCCGTCTTCTTATTGCTGCCCCAAATATTGTGAGCAACGAGGCCTTTGCCGCCGCGCCCGGTGACGCGGTAATCGTAGGCAGATGAGCGTTTGCCCATACCGTCATCAGAGATGGTCAGGATGAATTGTT
>CAYNUI010000180.1:0-5290 GCA_964400185.1 uncultured Hyphomonas sp. | reverse complement strand
GTCGACATCAACCCAACCGTGGTTGGCATTGGCTTTGGCTATAAATTCTAGCCAGATCGCCTCCTTCCAACACCAACCCCGCTTTCCCCGGACCGGCTGCGGTCCGGGGTTTTTTTTAAGCGGTCTGACGGAAGAACGAGATAATCATCACGGTGCCGATCAAGACGAAGCCTGCTCCAGCAATCAAATTGAGCGGGAGCGCGGACAAGAGACGTTCCGCGGTGCGCCCAAGCAGGACGGCAATGCCCGACGCGGCGGTCAAGGCGAGGCTCGAGGCGATAAAGACCAGCCACGGATTCTGATTCTCATCTGATGCGAACAATACGGTTGCGATTTGAGTCTTGTCGCCGAGTTCAGCGAGAAAAATCGTAATCGCAACGGTCAGTAAGGACATCACGCCCCATCCCTCCGGCCTCGGATCTTCGCGATCAGCGTTGGCACGTCATATTCCTCATCGCCCTCATAGCGCGGGGCGTTGCGGGCATAGGCGTCCGCGATGCGATCATGGATCGGTTGGATGCGCACCATATTGTAGGAATGGGTGACGACGTAAAACTCGCCCGCGCGGATCTGTTCGACCACTTTTTCGGCGAACGTATCTGCATCCATGGCGAATTGTTCAGACCCCTTGGTCATTTCCGATGCGACAAAGCCCGGAATGATCATGCCGATCTGTATGAAGTCGGGAAACTCGTCGCGCATCGCTTCCGTGAGGCCGCGGACAGCGTGTTTGGAGGCAATGTAGGACGCGCTGTTCTGCACGGCGTTGAAAAAGGCATTCTCTGAGGCGAGATTGTAGATCGCGGCCGGGCTGCCGCGTTCAATCATGCGCTTTCCGAAAATCGCCGCGCCGTGCCACACGCCGAAAAAATTGACGTCGAAGAGCTTGCGGACATCCGCCATGGGGACATCGACGATCGGTGCGCGGTTGCTGGGGACGCCCGCATTGTTAATCAGCACATCCGTGCCGCCATAGGTTTTGTCCGCGAAGTCCGCGAACGCGGTCACGCTTGCCGCTTCGGTCACGTCCATGACCATGGCTGAGGCGTCGATACCCAGGTCTTTCAGGGACGAGATCGCTTCATCCAAGCGGTGCTGTCGGGGTTCGCCTATGACGATCTTCGCGCCTTCGCTGCCAAAGCGTTTGGCCAGGCCAAACCCGATGCCTGTGGCGCCGCCGGTAATGACGACGGTTTTGTCTTTGAAACTATCCATGAACTACCTCCCGATCACAGCCTACAGCGAGAGTTGGCGCGCTGCCAAATCGCGCATGATTTCTTCCGAGCCGCCACCGATCGCCATCACACGAACTTCGCGATAGATACGCTCCACGCGGTGCCCGCGGATAAAGCCGGCACCGCCAAGGATTTGCATTGCTTCTCGGGCGCAGAATTCCAGCGTTTCCGTCGCCTGCACTTTCAACATGGCGAGCTCGGCCACAGGCGTGTTGCCGTTCTGGACGTGCCAGGCATAGGTGTCGAGCATCGTCGTTGTCGCCCAGACGCGCTGGGCCATGGCGGCGATCTTGTGGCGAATGACCTGATGGTCGGCGAGCCGCTTGCCAAAGGTCTTGCGTTCTTGCGCCCAGGCAGCGGCTTCTTCGATGCAGACCCGGGCGGACGCGGCGGCCTGCGCGGCCATGCCAAGCCGCTCGCCATTGAAATTGGCCATGATGCCATAGAAGCCTTTATTCTCCGCACCGATGAGATTCTCCGCAGGGACGAAAACATCGTCGAAGTGGATCGTCGCCGTGTCGGAGGCCCACCAGCCTTGCTTCGGCAGTTCGGTGCGGCTGACGCCTTCGCTCTCGAGGTCGATGAGCATAAGCGAGATACCGCCCATACCTTCGCCCCCCGTCCGCACGGCAGTGGTCAGCCATTTCGAGGTCATTCCCCCGGTAATGTAGGTCTTGGAGCCGTTGACGCGCCAGCCATTGCCGTCTTTCACCGCCTTGGTTTTCAGCTGGGCCACATCCGACCCGGCGGACGGTTCGGTGATGCCAAGGCTGATCTGTTTTTCGCCAGAGAGGACTTTCCGGCCGATCTCGGTTTTCATTTCTTCAGAGCCGAGCGCCATGATGGGCGGCAGTCCGATGCCGTGGATCATAAGCGCAGATGAAACGCCGCCAGCCCCCATGCGCGCGAGCTCTTCGGAGGTCACGATGCCGTGGAACCGATCAAACTCAGTCCCCTCGCCGCCATATTCAGTGGGGTAACCAATCCCCAGAAGCCCCGCCGCTTTGGCCTTTTTGAACAGGTCCCGCGGGACGCGCCCGGCGTCTTCCCAGTCTTCGATATAGGGCATCATTTCGCGCTCCACGAAGCCGCGCACACTGCGGCGCCATTCGGCATGAGTCTCGTCCATGTGCGGGCAGGGCGGGCGGAGGTCGTCAAATGTCAAAGTCATGATCGGGATCGTGGCCGCCGACCATCAAACGTCAAGCCGTCACGTGGCGGCAGAGCAGGGTTGGTGTTTTCGCCCGCCAACGCCATATGAAGAGGATGCAAGTTTACTCCGACCCGAACCAGTTGCCGCAGCGCCCACCGATATTCCGCAAGGGGTTTCCCACCGTCATTCTCTTACTCACCGGAGCGATCGTCGCGGTATCGCTGGTGCAGTTCAATGTGTCGGATCAACTGGAAGACTGGATGTACGCCGTCGCGGCCATTGCAGGCGGTCCGGCATTTGAGAACGCGCCGCGTCCCTGGGGCGCATTTGCCCCATATGTGCTTCATACTTTCCTGCACGGTGGCTCGTTTCACCTGATGATGAATATGGCCATGCTCATCGCGCTGGGGCCGATTGTCGTTCAGGGCATGGGGCGGGCGAACAAGGGTGCCATCCTGTTCCTCGCCTTCTTCTTCGTCTGCGCGATAGGCGGCGCAGCGGCGCAAATGCTTTGGTACACACTTGATGCTCAGAACGGAATAACAATCGGCGCCTCATCGGCGATTTCGGGCTTGCTTCCGGCGATCGGGTTTCTTCGAAATGGCTGGCGCGGCGCCGCGTCGATCAGTGTTCCCTGGATCCTGATCAATATTGTCCTGGCTTTTCTGGGTGGAGACATCGGCATCATGCGCGTCGCCTGGGCCGCACATCTTGGTGGGCTCGCTGCAGGGTTCAGCTATCCGATGTTCATGCGACTTGCACGAACTTAGCGATACGCGTCACACCCGACGTCGTCTAAAAGGTTCATTCATGGCGTCTCCCTCGACGGGCGCAGCCCGTCTGAGGGCCCATCTCGTCAGGCATCGTCTCGTCGTTCAGATTCAGTGTTGCGTTGTTCAGTTAGCAGGAGATGGGCACCCAGACCGCTCCGCGGTCGGGTGTGACGCCACAGAGGCGTTATTCGAGCAAATCGAAATAGAGGTCTCGCCAGTCAGGATTAAACCTCTCAATCATTCGGATTTTGTCTCGCCGCCGATAACTCTTGATTGATTTCTCACGCCGAATGGCTTCGGCAATTAAATCGTGTGGTTCGTACCAAACAAGACGCGTGCAGCCCCACTTCTTCGAGAAGCCTTCGAACACGCCTTCGCTATGTTGCCAGCACCGTTTCAATAGATCTGAGGTGACGCCGGTGTATAGCGTGCCATTTTTTCGGTTCGCCATGATGTAGACGGCGATTATCTTGTCCCAACTTGCCATGCCACGATCCTCCGTGGTCCCCGGTTGGTCCCCTTATTTCCGCACCACAGGCGCGCTCAGGCCGCGGGCGCCGGTTCTGCGGAGGGCTTCGCGTTTGAAGCGATGCAGCTCAGCCGGGCGGCCACCCGTGCCGCTTTCCATTTCGCCGGTTCCCTCGACAAATCCGGTGCGATCGAGCGCGCGCCTGAAATTCTGCTTGTGCAGCCGCTGGCCAAGAATGGCCTCCACTGTGCCTTGCAGCGCGGTCAGCGTGAACCGCTCCGGCATGAGCTCGAAGACGACCGGGCGATAGCGCACTTTTGCGCGCAGGCGGCTGATCGCAGTGGCGAGGATGCGTCGGTGATCAGACGCCATTGGCTCGCCCAATTGCGTTTCCGGCAATGGCAGGCCGCGATCGCGCGCGCACTCCGCCACGAGCCCTGCTTCATATAAAAGCTCATAGCGTTCCAGCACCGCTTCATCCGGCCAGTCTTCGCCATCGAGGCCAAAGGCTGCCTGGGCTCGCGATTGTCGGTCCGCATTCCCGGCGGCCCAGGTTGAGAGCTTTGCTGCAATCACGTCATCGATAATGGCGGGCCGGCCGCTGCGATGATCTTCCCAGGGAAAATGCCGATACCAGCCTCGCCAGCGCGCCTCGAATGCATCCGGCAAGCGCTCGGTTTCCGGCGTCAGGGCCAGGTAGCCAACGCTCACGACGCGGGCATCCTGCGGGGCCTCCAGCAAGGTTGCTTCGGGGCTCTCCCGGTCGCGGTCGCCAAATGTGTAGAGCTGCTCCACATAACCGAGTTGGAAGCCGGTCTGTTCCTTCACCCAGCCGCGTAGCGCAAGTTCAAACGTTCTGTGCTGCGCGGGATCAAACGCACCAAACGGGAGCGCGGTCAGGCCGCCCTCGCGACGCGTAGCCAGGACGCGCGGTTTCTCGCCATCAAAGGCGACGATCACAACGGAAAGGCCGATAATCAGGCTCATGCAGGGGCCTCGATGTCGGCGAGCAAAGCGACCGTGCGTGCAATGAATTCAGCTTGCGCGACTTCGGTTGGCTGGGGCATCAGCTCCAGTTGAACGCCGCGCGGGGGGTGCCCGAAAAAGCGATCGGACTCCGCCTCGGAAAACCCCGCCAGCTGGGTCGCTTCAAACCACGCGCAGATATTGTCAGCCTTCTTGATCAAACGCTTCAGGCTGCCCGGAGTTTCGGCGGGCAAGCCAAAGCGCGCATGGATCGCATGCGCCAGGCGGCTCTCGATATCCTTATAGCCATCGCCCAGCACGGCCTTGAATGGCGAGATCATGTCACCAATCACATATTCCGGCGCATCGTGCAGAAGCGCCAGCAAGCGGGACCTCGGGTCGATGCGCGGCTCCAGGTGTACACACAGTGCTTCGACCACGACGCTGTGTTGCGCGACGGAGAAGGCATGCGCGCCCTTGGTCTGGCCGTTCCAACGCGCGACGCGGGCGAGGCCATGTGCGATGTCTTCAATCTCGACATCGACCGGCGAGGGATCGAGCAGATCCAGTCGCCGCCCGGAGAGCATACGTTGCCAGACTCGCGCCGGCGGTTTTCGTTTCGGTGTTCGGTTCGTCATCTGCCCCCTGTTTACGCAAAAGTCGGCAGGGGTAAAGAAATTGGGCGCTTTTGATT
>CAYNUI010000179.1:0-5295 GCA_964400185.1 uncultured Hyphomonas sp. | reverse complement strand
TCGATCCCGGCATATTCGAACAGGTTGAGATAGGAGCTATACTCCTCCCAGCTGACGCCATGCCTGAAAAACCGTCCGCACATTTGTCCCCTCCCTCGCGGCGCTAATCTGTGCGCACAACCCGGTTCGGGTTCATGATCCCATCCGGATCAAGCGCGGCTTTGATCGCTTTCATCGCTTTGGTGGCGGCGAGGGGGCGGATCTCCTCCAGCTCATCGCGTTTGAGCCGTCCAACGCCATGCTCGGCGCTGATCGATCCACCAAAGCCCATCGCTTGATCATGCACGATCTGCGTGATCTCGGCAGCATGGTTCGAGAGGACCGGCGCACCCGCGCCTTTCGGCTCGCAAGCCGAATAGTGGAGATTGCCATCTCCGACATGCCCGAAAGCGATGATCTCTGCGCTCGGGGAAATGTCGTGAATAGCGCTCTCGGTCGCGTCCAAGAAGGCGGGGATCTGCGAGACCGGCACGGCCACATCGTGATTGATCGCGGTGCCATAGGCCCGCTTCGACAGGGGAATACTCTCGCGAATGGTCCAGAAGGATTTGGCTTGCGTCAGGTTCTCGGCGATCACCGCATCGGCGGCAAGACCGGCTTCGAAGGCTGATTGCAGGGCGAGTTCCAAAGTCTCACGCGCATGGGTTTCGCTCGCCATGGAGATTTCGCATAAAACGCGCCAAGGCAAATCTGACGGATTGGGATCGCGCGCATCGGGCATTTCTGAGCGCACCATGTCGATGGCGTTGGCGGGGATGATCTCGAAACTGGTCACCGTGTCGCCAGCATGATCGCGCGTCAGAGCAAGGAGCTCGACGACCGCCGCAGCGCTTTCGCAGCTGATCCAAGCCGTGGCGCGCGCCACTTTGGGAAAGAGTTTCAGCGTCGCTGCCGTTATAATCCCCAGCGTGCCCTCGGCACCGGCAAACAAGTGTTTCAGATCATAGCCGGTATTATTCTTCCTGAGGCCCGAGAGCCCGTCCCAAACCTCGCCATCGGGCAGCACCACTTCAAGCCCAAGGATCAAGTCGCGCATCATGCCATAACGCAGCACGGCGACGCCGCCAGCATTGGTCGAGATCAGCCCGCCTATCGTCGCAGTCCCTTCAGATCCGAGCGAGAGGGGAAACAGGCGATTGGCTTCGTCAGCCGCGTCCTGGGCTTTGACGAGTGCGGCGCCCGCCTCAATCACCAGTGAGTTGTTGAACGCATCAACCTCGCGCACGGCCTGCATGCGCCGCATCGATATTGTGATCTCGCCATGCGGGGTGCCGGCATCAACAAGGCCCGTATTGCCGCCTTGCGGCGTGATGGCGACCTGATGCTTGCGGCAAAGCTTGACCAGGTCCGACACTTGTTGCGTCGAGGCGGGCAGAGCGAGGAAAGGCGTGTGGCCTTGAAACGTGCCGCGCCATGGCGTCGCGACGTCTTCCAGGCTTTCCGCGTCCATACGCCAGCCTTTGTCCCCGAGCAGCGCTTTCGCGTCGCTTAGAAAATCAGATGAAAGGTCCATGCGGCCAGCATACGCCTATTTCGCGGCGCGCGTAAGCCGGTCATTTATGCCTTCACCAAGGCCATGCGTGGGGATCGGGGCGACAGCGATGCGGTCATATTGGTCGTCCAAAGCGCGCAACATGGCGAACAGGTTTGTCGCTGCTTCGGTGAGATCGGCGCTCGGCGAGAGGTTGAGCGTCGCTTCGCCAGCGCCAAAGCCAAGATAGGCCTCGCCCGGGTCGGGTTCGTCTACATTAAGGCGCAACTTTGCTTTCGGCGCATAATGACGAAGGAGCTGACCAGGAGAGACCGGAGCATTTGGATCAAGTTCCGGTCGGATGAGGCCTGGCCAGACCGCTTCGATCTCGCTCGGGGCAAGCGAACCTGGCCGCAACAGCGCGGGCCGGTCTCCGCGGGCATCAATGATCGTCGACTCAATTCCAGCCGCGCAGTTGCCGCCATCAAAGATGAAGTCGATTTTGTCACCCATATCGGCGAGCACATGCTCGAGCGTTGTTGGGCTGATCTTGCCGCTCGGATTGGCCGATGGCGCAACCAACGGACCTCCAAAGCTCTGGATCAGCGCCTGCGCAATCGGGTGCGCGGGCATACGAAGCGCAATGCTATCCAGCCCCGCGCGCGCGAGATCGCAAACGCTGCCGGACGGCGCGACGTCGACGACCAGCGTCAGCGGGCCGGGCCAATGCTGCTCCGCGAGTGCGAGCGCTTCGGCGCGAAAGACGCCTTCACGCTTTGCCATCTCAAGGTCCGCGACGTGCGCGATCAGGGGATTAAAACGCGGACGGCCTTTGGCCTCATAAATCCGGGCCACGGCATCTGCATTCGAGGCGTCGGCAGCCAAGCCATACACGGTCTCGGTAGGCATGCCGATCAGACCGCCATTCCGCAGAGTATGCGCGGCGCGTTCGAGGTGCTCTGGCGTCAGATTTAGAATGCGATCATCCATCGACGGCGCGGATATCACAGGCCTAGTCGGTGCGCGAGGCCTCAACCACAACATCTACGGTGATGTCTTCGCTGACCCAATCGGCATTCGGGTCTGACCCTTGGCCAAGGTCAAGCGCTGTGCGTTGGAACTCCGCTTGCCCGGTCATGCGCGCGGCGTCGCCATCTAGGCTGAGGGTAAAGGGAAAGTCTGCGTCCACGGTGAGCTCTTTCAACGTCAAACGCGCTGTCGATTCATAGGTGCCATCGCCATTGTCGGTGATGTTGAGGATTTCGACGCTTGCAGTTGGAAACGCTGCGACATTGAACCATTCCGGGGAGGGGAGGCTATCGGTGTAGAGCTTCTGGTTCGCCTGCGCGCTGCCGGTAGAAACGGTGACCCGGACTTCGGCATTGGCGGGCGCAGCGGGATCGAATTGGATCGCGGCGTCCCAATTGCTGAAGGATCCGGAAAAGACATTGCCGTCATGGGTTCCGGAGAACGAGATGGAGGACGCCTCAGCATCAACCGTCCAATTCGGCGTAAAAGCCGCATCCGCCGTGACAGCTGCCCCGGCACCCGAGAAGACACCAAGGACGGGCCCTGCGCCAGCAACGATGACGAGGGCTGCGAGCGCGCTACCAAAGGCAGTCACCGCGCCGCGCGATGGTGCGGCCGGCTTTGCGGTCTTGCCGAACAGGCCCGGCACCATGCGTTTGACGACGCCTTCTTCGGCGCTCAGTTCGTGTTTGATGGCGCCCGCAACGTGCAATGCGAGCAGGGCCAAAGCGACCCAGGCGAGTTTTGAGTGAACAAAATTCACCGCGCCACTCGCCGTTTCGGTTTTCAAGCCTTCGACAAAGGGGACATCCGGCCAGCTGATCACGCCATATAGAACTGTCGGTACATCCAGCTTGATGCTGACCGAGCTGTACAGCCACCCCGTGAGGGGCAGAGCGATCATCAGGCCGTAAAAGCCAAGGTGAACCAAATGACTGGCCGTCTTTTCGAGCCCATTCATATCATCCGGCAAAGGCGGCGGTGGGTTCATGCCCCGCCAGATAATCCGCGCAATTGTCAGGAGCAGGATCGTAATCCCAACGGACTTGTGCATCTGATACAGAAAATACTGTCCAGGTGCGCCGTCGGGCAGATCGCTCATATACCAGCCGCCGAAAATCATTCCGACAATTGCAAGCGCAATGAGCCAATGCAGCGTGATCGCGACGCTGGTATATCTCTCTGACATGTCGGCCATCCTATTCGTCTTGTAGGAATTCGCCTGAGAATTCGACGGTCACTTCGTCACCAATCGACGGGATTGCGGCGGTCATGCCAAAGTCCGAGCGGAGCACGGTCGTGCTCGCATCGAAGCCGATGACATCGCGCTCACCAAACCAAGGCGGGTTGGCAAGTCCATTATAAGTGACATCCAGAGTGACCGGTTGGGTCACCCCGAGCAGGGTCAGGTCGCCCGTAACAGTCCCCGACAGGTCGCCGGTTTTCTCGACCGCTGTGGAGACGAAGGTGATCTCTGGATGCTCGTCGGCATTGAGCCAGCGCGCATTGCGAGAGATATCCTCGTTCCAAGTCTCAAAGCCGCTATCTGCATGCCCCGCTTTATAGTCGCCGGGATAATTGGTCTCGACGGCGAGCGGGTTGATCGAGAAGCTGATGCTCGAAGAGGTTGGATCGGCCGGATCAAAATCGAGCGTGCCGTCAAAATCGGTGAAGCTGATCCGATATTGTGAGATACCGCCGCCATGGCCGACTTTGACCGTCATGAAGGCGTGTGTCTTTTCAATCGAATAGGTGGCGGCCGCAACATCAACGAGCGCTGGGTGAAGTTCTGCGGAAGCTGCTTCTGCTTCGACCGGTGGGGTTTCGGCTTCGAGGCTTGCGGCTGGTTCAGAACCGCCGCCACAAGCTGCGAGGATCGCCGTCGCGGCCCCCAATGTGAGATACGTCTTGATCGACATCGTCATAATCCCTCTAAGAAAGTTCGTTTGAGCTTCTATTCTGCAGCTTGCAGGAACTCGCCAGAAAACTCGATCTCGACCTCGTCAGAAATGATGCCGGCCATCGAGTTTTGGCCAAAATCTGAGCGTTTGATCGTCGTCGACGCGGTGAATCCGATCACGTCGCGCTGACCAAACCATGGTGGATTGGCAACACCGCCATATGTGACGTCGAGCGTGACAGGCGCTGTGACCCCCAAAAAGGTGAGGTCGCCGGTGACCGTGCCCTCAAATTCGCCGGTTTGTTCAACTGCGGTTGAGACGAATTCGATGGTTGGGAACTCGCCAGCATTCATAAAGCGTGGATCCGTGCCAAGCTCGGCTTCCCATTCGGCTTTTTTGACCGGGTCTGGGTAATTGGTGTTGAGCGCGGTTGGGTTGATGCTGACGCTCAGTTGAGAATTGGTTGGTGTTTCCGCATCAAAGACCAAATCGGCGTCGAAATCGGTGAAGTTCACCGTATAGCCGGAAATCCCGTTATGCTTGACCGTCCAGGTCAGAAAAGCGTGGGTTTTCTCCAATTCGTAGAGGTCAGAAGCAACGCCTTCCAAGGTAGGATTGGCGTGCGCTGGGAGGGTAATCGCGAGTAGGCTGGCTGCAATGGCAAGATGACGCATTCGAATCTCCGTTCAGTGTCTCAATTAACGTAGCGCGGGATTACATATTGGCTAGACACGATATAAGGGATCCCGGGATATAACATTTATGCCGGAGATGCATGGCTATGACCTATACCGCACCGATCGAAGACCTGACCTTTGTGCTCAATCAGCTGTCGGGCCTGGATCAATTCGAGGGGCATCCTGCGTTTGAAGACTACGATCCTGATCTGATCGC
>CAYNUI010000178.1:0-5309 GCA_964400185.1 uncultured Hyphomonas sp. | reverse complement strand
GAACTGGACCTGCGCACAAAATACAATGCGATGATCAAGACCCAAGGCAAAACACTGGACAGTCTGCACGAGGCCGTCGTCGTGTTCGGCACCGATGGACGCCTCAAGCTTTCGAACATCGCGTTTGCAGACCTATGGGGCATCGAGTCTGAACTTCTCAAAGACGAACCGGACTATGACGATATTGCCGATTTCTGCGTCCCGCTCTTCCATGACCGCGACACTTGGAAAGCGATCAAGGCGCACATCACAGACCCCGGCGCGCGCCAAGAAACGACCGGAGAGATGCGTCGTTCAGATGGCTCCATTCTGACTTACGTGACCAAGCCACTGCCGGACGGAAACACGCTCATCGCTTTTGCTGATGTCTCCGCCCAACGTTCTGTCGAGACCGCGCTGCGCGATCGGGCCGAAGCGTTTGAAACGGCAGATCGGCTGAAGACTGAGTTCGTGAAGAATGTCAGCTATCAGTTGCGGTCCCCGCTTCAGACCATTCTTGGCTATGGCGAGTTCTTGCAGATGGAACGGATCGGCGATCTCAATGACGCCCAGCGCGACAAGGTCGATGCGATCTGTGAAGCGTCGAACCATTTGAATGATCTGATCGGCAATATTCTAGACCTCGCCATGATTGAGGCGGGACGTCTTGATCTCGACATTAGCGATGTGAACCTGAAAGAGCTGATCGAAGAAGCGGTTTCGATTGGGGTCACCAATGCGGCGGACACAGAAGTTGAAGTCGTCGCCGACATTGCCAACGGTCTTGGCAAAATCGAAGCCGACGAAAAACGTATTCGCCAAGTCCTCTTCAACTTGGTTTCGAACGCGCTGCGCTTCACCGATCCCGGCGGCAAAGTGACGATCTCCGCCGAGCGTATGGGCGACACGGCGAAGCTCACAGTGAAAGACAATGGCCGCGGTATTCCAGCCGAAGATCAAGCCACGCGGTTTGATAGCTTCACGTCAAGCGACCGGCGGGGCGCAGGCCTTGGGCTCTCTTTGGTCAAACACTTTGTGCAACTGCATGGCGGCAATGTCGGCATCAAGTCTCAGCCGGGCGGCGGCACCGAAGTGGTCTGCTGGATCCCCATCGAGGCACAGCCACGCGGCGGGACGAATACGCCTGAGAAACTCGCCGCTTAAGACAGCTGGTTTCAACCATCAGGTGCATTCGCTTGTCACCAATCGCCTAAATCGGCACCCTCTTTGTTCGGGCTCCATCCGGACCTGAATGTACAAAGGGAGATTTAAATGGCCGTAGCACGCGTAACCGAAATCATCGCAGGCTCTAAGAAGAGTTTTGACGACGCGGTTAAAAAGGGCATCGCCCGCGCCAATGACACGCTCAAAAATGTTGAGGGTGCCTGGATCAAGGATCAGTCCGTGGTCTTGGACAATGGCGAGATCAAAGAATATCGGGTCGTCATGAAAGTGACCTTCATTCTGAAAAAGTAGCCACCTGAACTTAGTAAAAAGCCCCGCCTCATTGAGGCGGGGCTTTTTGAATCAAAGATCCATTTCGGTCTTAGTGACCGTTTGACTGATACGTCGCTGAATTGCCGACCGCTGTCGCGGCGCCATAAACGCTGCCAGCCTGGCCAATGGTGGCGCTGCCCTGAGCGATCACGGAGCCATTATTATATTGCTGGGTCTGACCGTGGAGCGCTGCGTCTCCGCAAATATTGCAAAGCGTTGCGGTGGCCGCATTGCCGATTGCAGTCGAGGTAACGATCGCATCGCCGTTGCCCGTGCCGCCATTGAAATTCGCAGATGAATAGACAGTGCCATAATTGTTCTGAATGGCATAAAGCCCTGTGTCGGAGCCGACATTTGAAATCGTTGCCGCATTGCCAACACCATAGGCGCTAGATGTGGCATACCCATTCCAATTGTCGAGCGTGACATAGGTTTGGCTATCTATGTCGGAGTCATTGCCTTGAAACAGTTCTGACCCTTCGCGACCGAGCGTGGCATAACCCCACTCATTGTGAACGGTGGCAGAGTTTCCGAACGCGGTTGTCGCGGCCAGGACATCTCGGGCCTGACCGATATAGACATCGGTCGAAGCGACGATGGATGCGCCATCCGCTGTCGTTTGGACCGCGCCATTTATGTTGGTGCTGGTCGATCCTGTTGACGACACGGCATTGCCGCCCGCCGTTGTGCCGAAGCTTGCGGACCGGCGTACGCGATCAATGTCGACATCAGTGGCGCTGAAAACAGTGCCATTCGACTCTTGGATTTGGAACGCGGCCCCTTCGCCATACTCATTGGTTGGAACCGAAACATTGGCGATCGCGGTTGTGGCGCCCGCGGCGGTTCTGGTTCGCTCCATGTCAATTCGCGTTTCAGCTTCAACCTCTCCGTCTGAGTCTTGTTCAGCGCGATAGTAAGTATTGCCGGACCAGGTGCCGCCGGTTGCTGAATTGCCATAAGCTGTTGTGGTCGCGATGGTTTGACGCGCGGAGCCGCCAATGATCTCGCTGTTTGCTATCACGACACCGTCTTGGGTTTGGACGGCATCGAAATCGATATCGCCTTGTGTGACCAGTCCGGCAGCGGCATTGCCGACCGCCGTTGAGGTGGCCACAGCTTCTTGGACGCGTCCTGGAATCTCAACCTCGAGATTGGACAGCACATCGCCAAGCTGAACCTGGTCAATCTCAACCACAGTCGGATCTTCATCCGCAAGCGCAGGAGCGGCCAGCAAGGCGGCCGTCGCTGCAGCACCTGTCAGCCATTTGATCTGAGCGCGAAGTGACAAAGCGTCTGATGCCCGTTTCATATCTGCACCCATGTCTATTCGATGGTTGCAACAGGCGCTTTGTAGCCGCGGTCACGTTTGCCGTGCCACTTGCTCGCTTCTTCGCGCGTGTCGCCATTATAGGTGTTGAGGTCGGTGCGGAATGGCGTGTAGTCGCCGGTCACGCCGTTCGAAGAGATCGCACCGCGTGTCAGGGCACAAACGTCTGCATTCGGTGCGCCGTAAAGGTTGGCCATCATTTCCAAAGACGCGCGCTCAATCACGGAGCGAACGGCCAATTGGATCGGCTCTTGCGCGCGGCCACCGACGCCAATGTCAAACACGTTGCCATTGGTGAAGTCGAAGACGCCCAGCGAAAGTTCCCGGCCGATGATCTGCTTCTGATAAGAGATGACATCAAACACTTCGAGCGTATCTGTTTTGACGAGACGCAGGTCCAGGCCAACATTGATCACGAACAGTTTCGCGCCAATCGTCCCTTTTGGGTCCATCGCATCAGTATCGCCAACAAAGGCTTCGCCACCGACAGAGCGGATATTATAGTTCAGCTCGGTAATGCCGCCGACGAGATAGAAGTCAGAGCCAGGAATTGAGCCGGCGCGAATCTTATCAAACTCGCCTTCAGTATCTCCGATCAGCTTGTTGTTCTTATATTTGAGGTCGAGCTCGGCGACAGATGTGTCGAACCGTTCGACCAGAACTGCGCCTGCTTTTGCGAGGGCTGACATCGCCATGAGCGATCCGCCTTGGGTGACACGTCGGCCGCCTTCAATGTCGGCTTTGCCAGTATAATCGAGAATTCGGCCGACCGCGATGCGCGGCGCGCGTACGCCAGACTGACGGGCAAAGTGGCCCATGCAGACAAGCCCTTGAGAATAGGGCGTCGGGTTGGCTGTGACCGGCGATCCGCCAATTGGCTTTGTATAATTCCCGCCGGGTCCAGCGACCGGAGAGATACAGCCGGTCAGCACCATCGCTGAGGCGAGGGCCGCTGCAGGCGCTTTCGCGCGGGCGAGGGGCAAGAGGTTCATGAGATTAATCATTGGAGGTCTAGCTCCCCGTTGAGCACGACGGTCTGGTCGCCATTATTGATCTGAGTTGAATCGATGATGATGGTATTGTTGGAACCATTGGTGATGACGTTCAGCTGGTTGCCGACGGCGGTGCCGTTGCCGAGCATGCCGACCGCGCCCTCGGTTTGACCCCAGCCAGTATAAAGGCCGGTGCCGAGCCCTGAGCCGCCTTCGATCAAGCCATTTATAATGACCCGGTTGCCGAGGCGGTCGCGCGTGTTGGCAGAGTAGGGCGCTGATTCTTCGCCATAACCGAGGCCATATGGACGTTCGAACTCAGCGACTGAACTGGCCGCCTGAGCATTTGCTGGGAGCATGCCTGCAATGAGAGATCCACCCGCAATTGTGGCGAGGCCTCCAATACAAGTGAGTCGAGCGAGTTTGCGCAGTTTCACGGAACGTCCCTTTCCGATGGTTGGTTTTGCGAAGGGAAATTGCAACGGGCGTGCCAGAGCCCATAGTTACTAGAGTGTTACTCTCGTCTCAGGAGAGTGCGGTTCGCCTGAAAATGGCCCATAATCACCGGATGGTTGGGACGCTTGTTCCAGAATGAGACGATTTCGATTGAAATCCCCACAATCGCCAAAGCTGTGCTATGCTCGGCGCAAACAACACGAAATAGCAGGGAGGTGCTTTATGCTCATCAATACGATTCTGAATGATAAGGGCGGCACGGTGGAGACCATCTCGGATACGACCACACTGCTGGACGCGGCCAAGGTGCTAGATCAAAAGAGAATCGGGGCGATTGTTGCCGTTGATGATGCAGGTGAGCTTTGCGGCGTGTTATCAGAGCGCGATATTGTGCGCCGCTTTGCGCGCAACGCGGATAAGACTGTGGGTATGACCGTCGCGCAGGCAATGACGCGCGGGGTCATAACGGCTGCCCCTTCAGAAGATGTTGATACGTGCCTGGGCCGGATGACCGATCGGCGAATCCGCCACTTGCCGGTGGTCGATAATGGCAAGCTGATTGGGATCATTTCGATTGGCGATTTGGTCAAATACAAAATCGACTCAGTCTTGGCTGAAGCCGAGGCGATGGAGGCCTATATTCGCAGCGGCTAATCGCAATTGGAATGAGTGTCTCAAAGGTTAACGCCGCGCCTGCAAAAATGTGCGTAACAGGCGAATTTTTTCCTTGCCAAAACCCCCGAACAGATTCTATATGGGGGCTTGCTTCGTGAATGCCTCAAATCTGTGGGGCCGGTGAAACGGCTCAACGGCTTTGCGTCGCCAAAAATACGGAAAGTTGCGTTTGCAACCTTTTGTGCAGTTTTGGTGAAAAACGGTGTTGACGGGGTGAGGGCAGGTCTGTAGAGACCGGCGCTTCACGGAAATGCCTCACTCAACGGGGCCGGTCAAACGGCTCAGGGTGACTTTTCGGCTCAAAATCAGGGGTTTTTCGGTTCGCTGGAATTGCTCTGCAGAAAGTCGAAAAAAGGGTGTTGACGCAAAATTCGGTGGCTGTA
>CAYNUI010000177.1:2990-5320 GCA_964400185.1 uncultured Hyphomonas sp. | reverse complement strand
GGAGGTCGGCGGGCTCACCGCAACGATGCGGCCGGTATCATCAATGGTCACCGCTTCAACCGTTTCTGAGCCGATCCCTGTATAGATCGTCCCGCCGGTAAATATGGTCACGTTCGCAGCTTCACCCGCTGCAACAGGTTCCGGCGCTTCAGCGCTTTGATCTTCGGCTTGGCAAGCAGCCAGTATCGTTCCGGCCACAAGGACGGTCGTCCAACGCATTTGCAGTCTCCCTTTGCAAATATTGCGCAGACCCTAGTCAGCTTTTTCGAAGGTGCAATTCTCAAAGCGTAAAAAAACGCGCTCCGAGCAACGGAGCGCGTTTCAACTCTACGCCTCTACACGAGGAAATCGCGCTTAAGCGGCTTCCTCAGCCTTTTTCGCGATATTCTTTTTTATTTTCAGCGCTTTGGCTGAAAGAACATCGTCTTTAGCTTTGGCAAGATATGCATCCAGACCACCGAGCTTGTCGACTGTACGCAGGGCTTTCGCCGCGACGCGCATAGAGAATTTTTGCTCCAGCGCTTCTGAGTGCAGGGTGACATTCACCAGGTTTGGCATAAACCGGCGCTTGGTCTTGATGTTTGAGTGGCTGACATTGTGTCCGACCATAGGGCCTGTGCCAGTAAGTTCACATACGCGGGACATGGGTCGCTCGCTCATTGTCTAGATTAAAACCGAAGCGCGGCTATTACGCTCCCAGACTGACCCCGTCAAGCACCCAGATGAGTCCAAATTTCACTGTCTGAAAACCGACCAGAACCAGGTTTTAATCAGGGCGAAACAGTGACGCCTCTGTTCAGACTAGCTTTTGCCATACACATATATATCAACTGCGTATTATCTGAGGACAAGGCATACCGTCATGATCAAGAAATTCCTGGCCTCCGCTGCTTTGGCATCGCTCACTATGGCGAGCGTATCTGGCGCTGATACAGCGCTCGCGGAGCCGCATATCCTGGAACAAATCAAAGCTGGTCAGGCGATGAAGATGGAATATTCCATCAAAGCCAATGCCTGGGTCCTGATTCTGCCGATCACTGGCAAAGCGCACTTTGACGTGACGATGAATAAGAACACCTACTCCATGCGGAGCAAGGTGAAGACAACCGGCTTGGCGGATATCTTGGTCAATTATGATCTCGAAGTCGCAGCCTCTGGGTATACGACCCGTGATGGGCTCAACACCTATGCCTATGTTTCGCAGAACAAAGACGGCAAAAAGAATCGCCGGGTCGATCTGAAACTCCTCAAAGACGATTTCGAGATGACCGCGACGCCGGCCTTTGGCGACTTGGGCGACCCGCCAGCGACAGTCGAGCAGGCGCTGGAGGCGAAAGACCCGATCACGGCTTTGATCTCATTTGCGCTCGAGCCGCGCGCTGAGGGTGAAGATCCGTGCGGCGGCCCGCTCAAAATCTTTGACGGTCGTCAGCTGACCCACCTTCACTTGACCAATCACGGCATGAAGAATGTAACCTCCGAAGCCTGGCGCGGCGACGCGTTTGAATGCCATATCCGAATGGATCGCGTGGCCGGTTATGAAGCCCACGAGATTAGCAAAGACAATCTTTCGGGCATTGAAGGTCCATTGCGCATGTGGCTCGCGCCTCTGCCGAATGGCGCCCACGTTCCGGTTCGGATTGAAGCTGAAACCGAAGATATCGGTACGGTGACGTTGCAAGCCTCACGTCTCAACTTCATCCCGATCGAAGACGAATAATTTGCCGAGTTGTAAAATTGGACTATTATGCAACCGGGGCGAGCATACCTCCCATATTGTGTGAGCCCTGTTGCACTAAATCCCAGTGCATTCCGTGCCCGGATGACCCTAAACGTCCGGGCACGTTGACGACTCAGACCCCTGTAGCTTAAGCGGTCGGGATGACTTCTTCCCCCCTCAAGCTTGTGAGTTGGAATATCAATTCCGTTCGGTTGCGCCTGCCCAATATCGAGGCCTTTGTCGAAGCCGAACAGCCGGATGTGATCTGCTTTCAAGAAATCAAATGCCAGAACGCTGAGTTCCCAGAAAAAGCTTTCAAGCAAATGGGCTTGCCGCATCTCGCCATTAACGGCCAACGCGGTGGTCACCATGGCGTCGCAATTGCCAGTCGATCGCCGATCGAAATTCTCGACACGCCGCCGCTTTGCCGAGAGGGCCATGCGCGGGTGAATGCGGTCATGGTCGATGGCATCGAGCTGCACAATATCTACCTTCCGGCTGGTGGCGACGTCCCCAATCCGGATGAGAATCCAAAATTCGCGCACAAACTCGATTTCGTGAAGCGGCTGGGGCGTCACTATGGAAAGTCGGCCAAGGATGGCGCCGCACG
>CAYNUI010000177.1:0-2890 GCA_964400185.1 uncultured Hyphomonas sp. | reverse complement strand
CGCCGACTGGATCACATTTGGACCAGCGCTGCAGCCACCGACCTAACGGATTTGGACTCGTATCAAGTGCATTTGGCGTGGCGGGGCGGCTGGAAACCATCTGATCACGCCCCGATCAGTATCGAACTCAATCGCCCTTAGGCCGCTTCCAAAGTCTGCACGTCTGAAGACGCCCCGAGCCGTTTGACCATGTCGCCGACGGTGACAACCTCAGCGCCGCTTTGCTTAACGGCTTGCAGCAAATGCTCGTAATCGTCTGGCGTGACGCCCCACGGAGACGGTGCTTCGCGTACATCATGCGTGAAGATGATGAGCCAACCATCGCTTGAAGAGAGATGTTCTAGGTCTTCCAAGGCCCGCAGGGTGCCGCCTTGATTCTCTTGAAGGCCGCACGCTCTCAGCATGTTGAGATCGGCCTGCCCGCGATTGAGTCCAGGTTTGACACCGCGCAGAGCCAGGCCTGACGAGGCGAGCATTTTCTTTGCGGTCAGGTTCGACGCTCCGAATGGAAACGCAAACGAACTTAAGTCCGTGACGCCGCGCGCTTTGAGAAACGCGGTGTTGCGCTCGCATTGCGCCAAAATCTCAAGTTCATTTGTCTCCGCGCAATTCACATGATCGAATGTGTGACATCCAATATCGTGGCCAGCATCGATCAGTCGTTTCAGATCAGCTTCGGTGAACATTGTCCCGTAATGGGGCTCCGTTCGTCCCATAAATCCCCCGGAAACGTACCAGGTTGCACGCCATCCAAGCTGCTCGATCATTGGCGCAGCCGTGACGGCCGCGGATTGCGGGAAATCGTCAAAACACAAGCTAACATACCGGCCTGCGGGGAGTTTTTTGGCGCGCTTCGACAGAGATCGACACAGAATATCGTCAATTCTGCCGCGGATCTTCTGAGAATAATAACCAAAATCGGCCATTCATACGCCCCGGGTCTCAATACTATTCAGGGTTCGCTCGCAAGATGCATACCAGCGTGGACTTTCTCGCATTAGGCGATCTTACCGACGTCGATCGGCGTCTTTGGTCAGATTTCCAAGCGGCAGACCCGGCGCTCTCGAGCCCTTATTTCTCAGTCGGATACGCCGACGCGGTCGAAGCAGTCCGCCCGGGCGTGAAAGTGCTGAAATTCTATCAAGACGGACGCCCAGCCGCCTATTGGCCGTTCCGACGAGGTCCTCTCGCGACCGCGCGCCCGATCGCTGGTCCCATGGACGATCTGCATGGGATCATCGCGCACCCGAGCGTCACACTCGATCTGACAGCCAAGCCGCTGCGCCGCTTTATTGGCGGATACGCGTTTACGGCCCTTCCCTATGAGCAACGCCGTCACGGCCTGGAGGGGCAATCTGGCGACGGCAACCAGGTGATTGATCTCAATGCCGGATACGCGGCTTGGATCGAAGCTCGCAGCGCGCTTTCCTCGAATTTTCGTCGTGAATACCGCAAAGCCGCCGCTTTGCTGCAGCGTGGCGACGTGCAGGTCCGCCATGATGTCGTGGATTCTGAACGCTTTGAGCGCCTCATCGAACTAAAACGCGACGCATATGCGCGCGCCGGCCATTTCGATATTTTCGAGCTGGATTGGCCGAAGGCCCTCTTATTGCAACTCCTCGCCAGCGGCGACGACAATGCGCGCGGGATTCTGTCGACCTTATCGATTGGCGAAGAGGTCGCAGCGATCTGTTACTCGATGCGATCAAACATCAGCCTGCATTATTGGTTCCCGGCCTATGAAGCGAAGTTCGCAAAGCAAAAACCTGGCTTGGCGCTTCTTTTCTCATTGTCAAAGTGGGCTGCTTTAGAGGGCATGAGTGAACTCCATCTCGGACTTGGTGATACGCAATATAAACGTCAGCTCGCCAGTTGGATGATGCCGGTGCGTAGCGGCGCGTTGGCTTTGTCAGCGCCGCAACAATTGGCCACCGGTTTTACCGCTTGGGGCAATCGCCTCGAAGGTCGAAATCGCCTGTTTGATGTTCCAGCCAAGTCCATTCGGAAGTATGATCGCATTGCCTTATCCGGCAGCTGGCGCGCCTAATTTCCGTGCATGCTGAATATAATATATTTTGTTCAATTTTTTATTTTGAATAATTACAATGTTTTGTATGGATTTCGGCAATTTTGCATACCTGCTATTCCTAAATGATATTGGATTTGTTCCGCATTTTTGGAACCTTGGTTTCGCGACATGAAGCACAAACGTTCAAGCCCGAGTTCTGGCCGGGCCATGATAAGGACGAGAGATATGACATGCCGCGGGAGGAGTTTCTGGTCGGTCTTCGGGCCGTCGCTAACTCTTAGGATATAGAACCATGCGTAAAGCACTTGTAACCCTCCTCGCCGCCGCTGCCTGCGCAACCACTGTTGCCCACGCTGACGGCACTCCAATCACTGTAGATTTCACTTATGACAGTACGCTTCTGGCGACCGAAGCCGGTGCGAAAACTGTCCTCGCCTCGATTACTGAGCAAGCGGCAGAAGCCTGCACCGTCGAGAAAGTCTTTACCGGCGTAGAAATGATCGACCGCACCTGTCGTGACGAAATGGTCGAGCAAGCGATCGAAAAGATCAGCCTCGCAGCGACGGAAGAAGGCAAAGCGGTCTCTTACGTCTTCGCGTCTCTCGACTAAGTCGATCGGACCTCTCAAGCAACGATGCTTGAGCTCAAAAACAGAGCGGGCGGTGACCTGAAGTCACCGCCCGCTTTTTTGTTCTGATTGAAAGGCGTTAAGCGACCCGTTCGACCATCATATGCTTAATCTTCGCAATCGCTTTAGCTGGGTTCAACCCCTTCGGACACACCTGCGCGCAATTCATAATCGTGTGACAGCGATACAGTTTGAACGGATCTTCCAGATCATCAAGGCGCTCACCCGTGGCT
>CAYNUI010000176.1:4245-5337 GCA_964400185.1 uncultured Hyphomonas sp. | reverse complement strand
TGCGTTTCAGCGGGATCGGCTCGGCATCATCGCTGAAATTATTGTTGCAATAGATGAGCACGCGCGTGTCTGGCGATGGGATCACTTCGGCGAGCTTCTCGTCGGTAAAATCTGAGAATGGCAGATTCACGGCCCCTTCGATGTGGCCCATTTCAAAGGCGTAACGGCTGCGGGCATCCAAGATAACTGTATTTGGCTCGGCCGCCATTTGGTTGAACTCATTGAGGCTGAGTAACCGGTCCTCGCGCAACTCGAAGACTTCATCGCCGAGCTCTAGAAAGCCAGCATAGTCAATCTCTGCTGAGCCCGGCGTCTCTTGCCCATTCGCCGCCAAGCCGATGCCGATAAAGGTAATAATCGTGATCAAGCCACAAATCAGGCTGTTTCGAACACCGTTCTTTCGCGCACGCATGATACGCTCCATTCTGTCGCCCCAGAATGTGAGTAAAGACTCATTGTGGCAGGATTTGGCACCGATTACGGTCTTAGCGCCCTAAAGCCTCTTTCCAGTGTTTGCGGCAGAGCGAGACATAGACTTCCTTGCCGACGCTGACTTGCGCGCCTTCTGTGAGGGCGTCTCCAGCTTCGTCCATTCGGGCGGTCATGGTCGCCTTTTTCCCGCAATGACAGATCGTCCGGGCTTCGCGCAAATCGTCTGCGAGTGCGAGCAGAGCCGAGGAGCCTTCAAACAGCTCGCCTTGGAAATCAGTGCGCAAGCCATAGCAAAGCACAGGCAGTTTGAGTTCGTCGCCGACCTTGGCCAATTGCCAGACCTGGGTCGGCGTGAGGAATTGGGCCTCGTCAAAAAAGATCGCGCCAAGCGGCGTGGCTTTATGCTGAGCCGCGATCGCTTCAAACAGGTCTTTGCCGGGACGATAAAGATGCGCATCGGCTTGCAGGCCAATCCGCGACTCGATCGACCCCATCTCAGCATCTGGCGCGACGCCATAGTGGCCTGAGGTCCAAAGCATCACATTCATCCCGCGTTCGCGGTAATTGTACGCTGCCTGCAGCAAGATCGCCGATTTACCGGCATTCATCGCGCTATAAGTGAAATAGAGCTTGGACATGGGTCCCGATTTAAACGATTTG
>CAYNUI010000176.1:0-4145 GCA_964400185.1 uncultured Hyphomonas sp. | reverse complement strand
CATCGCGCTATAAGTGAAATAGAGCTTGGACATGGGTCCCGATTTAAACGATTTGCGAGCGCGGTCTATGGGGCGCGCCTCAAAAGAGAAAGGGCCGAGCCACTGCCCGGCCCTTCCGTCATTAGAAGGCTTTCTGCCATCCCAAAGTGAAGGTGAGATCGGTTTCCATTTGCGGTCCGTTCAGGTCACGGTGAAGCGGAAGCCCGATCTCGGCCGCGATCCGATGGCCTTTCTGCCACCCGGTCTGACCGGCAAGATTGACGCCGACTAGCGCCTCAACGGTCTCACCGCCGTGATTGGCCGGATCGGCGGTCTGCACCGGTGCGCGGATGAGCGGATCTGTGCCATCAATCTGGCCGACGCTTTTGGCTTTCAAACGCCCCGAAAGCGACACACATGGCTGCGGCTCATAAGCGAGCCACCCGGTCGCTTCGGCCACGTCGCCGAGCGTGTAGCCTTCATCATTCTCATCCAGGCGAATGACCGCCGAGGCTTGCGCCCCATAACTCCACTTGCCGGTGCGCGAGCGGGCCGTGAATGACGGCTTGAAGTCAAAGCTGCCAGAGCCGAGCTGCATCGGATAAGGCAGGCGCGGGCTGGGCGTCGCGCCCATCGGGGTGAGGATCTGATCAGTCTCTTCAATTGAGCCGGTCGGAAGCGAGAGCGCGATCCCGACATTGATCTGACGATGCTCGTAAGCGCCATCATCCAGGCCGATGATTGCGCCGACCGTGGTGTCGCCAAAACCGGACGTTTCAGTCGTGAACTCGCCGAGCCGGGTGGTGCCCATTGGTCCTTGGAAGGTGATGTGATCCATCTCTTTGGTGACGTACATGCCCATGGCCATCAGCGTGATCCGATCGGTCAGGCCATACATCCCGCCGACCATATGCATTTGCATCGGCATATCGGTTGGCACCACGCGCAAAGTGGGCGGCATCATAGGAGGATTGGCAAACGGATTGGGCGCGGTGGTGACGATATCTTCTGGTGAGAGACTGTTAGTGCCGTCGCGGTTTCCGGACATGTCCATATACATGTAGCGATAAGAGGTCATCCACTCGCCTTTCTTGTGGCGGTGATCGGCCATCACGCCGATCGGGGCGTGATCAGAGGCGTACGTGACCATGCCGCCGTCGCCCTCATGGGCGGCTGCAGGCATAGCGGCGTAAGCGAGCGCGGTGCTCGCCAAGAGTAAATGTTTCATCGTAAGTGTCTCAAAGCGGAGCGCAGGTCCGTGCGCCCTCTTGGGTGTAAGGTTTTCGGGTTCTTAGGCTTTGAGCGTGTGAGGGGGACCGTGAGGCGGAGCGCCCGGCCAAAGCGGCGACCGCGGCGTCACCGCCAGTGGCAGGTTTACCGGCACCGGTTCAGCGAAGATGAGGACGGCCGCAAAGGATGGCACCTCTGGCGGCGGGGTTGCCACAGATGGCATGCAGTCGCCGCAACAGGTGTCTTCTGTTTCGTGGATCGGCTCGCCCGGAATTTCGATGCTGATCGTGCGCGCATTGCCGGTGCCACACAGCATCAAATCCATGGTCTCGCCATTCGAAATATGCAGATGCGCCTGCGCGCCATTGGCCAAATAGCCAAGGCTCGCCAGCGCCAAAAGCAGAGTTCGAAAGAGCGTCCAAACCATGATGACCCGCTCTTAGCAGAGGCCGTTTATCCGTCGCTGTGACGCTTTGTCCTCAGCTGTGTTGATACCTAGCTCAGGCCGGTTCCAGACACGCCGCCATGATGTCAGCGAGCTTGCGGCCCGCCGCATCCCAATTGAAGGTCGCCGCATGCGCCTTGGCCGCCGCAACCCGATTGGCCCGTTCGGCTTCGCTTTCATTGGCAAGCTGCAGCACCGCTTCGGCCCAAGCCGCACTGTCATGCGGATCGACATAAAGGGTCATGTCCCCGCACACTTCTGGCAGAGCCCCACACGGCGCGCAGATCGCGGGCGTGCCGAGCAGCATGGCTTCCAATGGCGGCAGCCCAAACCCTTCGGTCAAAGACGGGAACACAATCGAATTGGCGTTTTCCAACAGGCTGCGAAGCTCTGCATCGCTGACAAAACCGGCAAACACCACATTTGGTGGCACCGAGATCCCGAGCGCTTCAAAATCCTCGCGTTTGGCAGAGCCAAACAGGACGAGCTTCCGATTCTTAAGCTCTGGGCGCGCGTGCGCCTCAATCGCGACTTTGATATTCTTGTGCGCCTGCGTATTCGATAGGCCCACGGCATAGGTGTCTGGAGTTAGGCCCAAGCGCGACAGAACCGTTTCGTCGCCATGTTCTGACAACAGGTGCTCGACGCCATTGTGGATGGCTTCAATTTTATCCGCAGGCGCAACGCCCCACTCTGCCAACTGACCTTTGGAAAAATTCGAAACCGTCAGGATCTTCTTATTATTCTTCCCGATCCGCGGCTGCGCGAAGCGGTACCATTTGCCGAACGGCCCGGAATAGCTCTCGGGTGAGATGAAGACTTGTGCGTCATGGATCATCGTAATCGCGTTTGAGGAGACCACAGGCGCGAGATTGCACAGGCTGACCAGCAGCTTGCCACGCGCGTGCATAGGAAGCTCAATCTGCTCCCAGGGCTGCCAGGTCAGATGACCGACTTGCCGATGTTCGAAAGGTACACCCTCTAAGGTCCGGTGCGCGTCTTTCGGCATCAAAATTTCCGGCGCCAGCCGTTTGGCCAACTGCTCATCCTGCTCAATCAACCGACCGACCGAGCGGATCAATTCCTCGGCCACACGATGCACCGCCGTCGCATCGCCCGATAGGAATTTCCCGTTGAAACTAATCTTGGCCAATTGGAACTGTACCGCCTGTCATCAGAAGGCCACTGCTTTACACATTCTGTGCCACCAGAAGCAATCGCGACGCCTTTGCTGCGTTATTGCAGGACTTCGGTGCCCATTCGCGCCAATTCCTCGAGCGCCAGAGCGCGATATGCGTCGTGGAGTTTCACCTGCGCCGAATAGACCGCGTGGACGTCGTCCCCAAACTCTTCCGCTTCAAGAAAGTCTCCGAAATCCGCGATTGGAATGTTTCGGGCTTCCAGCAAAGGTTCAACCATCGCGCGATATGCTGGCTCATAAGGATGATCGAATTGCCATTCTGCAACGGGCGGACGAAGAACAATCACATTCACGTCCTTGTCCAGCAAATAATCCAGGGTTTGCTCCAGCCGTTCAACCTCGACCGGCATGGAGTTTTCCCAGTCTTCGCGCATAGCAAAAGCCAAATGCTCATAACTCCACTCCAGGCCCCTGGTTGGACGAACGCGGCTTTCATTTAGGGCGAAAACCACGCTCAAAAAGCGGTTCGCGCGATCCTTTTCGCTCCGATACCATCGTTCGACCTGGCTTTGCTTTTTTCTGTTTATGCCGTCTTCCCAATCGTAGGTGTATTGGCCATGACGTTCGAACAATGACGGCACGTATTGATCCCTGGGATTATCCGGCGCTTTTGGTCGCGCTAAAAAAGCGAAGCTAGACAATATGACAGTGTTCTTGGGTCCACCAGCTTCCAACAATCCGAAATCTTCCACAAGCATCCGAACATAGGAATCAATCTCGCGATGACGAAAGTCGCCAATCGATAGATTGTGGATCAGCTTTTGCTCAGCCTTTGGGAGAATCCAAGGCATGAGCGAGGTTCGCATCTCGGAGGAACCAATATAGTAAACACCGCCGCGTGAGAAATCGGCATTCGGGAGGTGATCGAGCAAGACCAGGTCGCCATCGTCGACATACCCGCCATCATAAAAATAAACACCGTTGATTTCGATATGGCGAGCTTGCTCGCGTTCGACTCGATCCTGAATGACCGTCGTGGTTCGCGACAGATAACTCGATACGGCCCAGGCCGCGAAGATCGCGAAAAGCATCAATCCAGATAGGCGAATCTGATTGCCCACAGTCATCTATTATCGCTCCGATCGCACAGCATGTTTCTACCCTGGCATGCATATTGCGCGCTAGATCGATGGAAGTCGAGGCGATCAACTACAAAAATTCTTTGTTTTCAGATAACTAATAATGGTATCCACCATTTAAAATGCGTCTTTTAGGCGATTGATAACTTCGAAGATACATGTTGGGGACGTGAAATTTAATGAGTGTTGCAAACAAGGACACCGAACTCGA
>CAYNUI010000175.1:0-5387 GCA_964400185.1 uncultured Hyphomonas sp. | reverse complement strand
CACAGCTTCGGCAAATAGCGTGCTTTCTGGTCCTTGGTGCCATTGAGATTGATCTGGTTCACGCAGAGGTTTGAGTGCGCGCCATAAGACAGTCCGACTGATCCTGAAGCGCGGGAGATTTCTTCCATCGCGACAGAGTGCGCGAGATAGCCAAGACCTGTCCCGCCATATTCATCGTCTGCGGTGATACCGAGAAGGCCGAGTTCACCCATTTCCGGCCAGAGATCGCGCGGGAATTCGTTCTTCGCATCAATCTCTTCAGCGCGTGGCGCCAGGCGATCACTGGCCCAGCGCGCGATCATGGCTTGCATCTCTTCGATCTCAGGATCTAATCCGAATCGAAGTCCAGACGAGTTGGGGAGCATTTGCTATTTCCTCATTGATTGACACGCGAGAATAGGTGCCGTAATCCGATTGTCGGACAACCCTACAATAAAAATTCCAGGAGGGAAAGGATGAGTTCAGTCGCGATGGAAACAGCGGTCGATACCCGCTCTGACAGCTACGCGAAAAACGCTGAAATCATGCAAACCTTCGTGGACGAGTTGCGCGAACGTCATGCCGTGGTTGCGCAAGGCGGAGAGCGCCACGTGGCGCGGCACAAAGCGCGCGGCAAGCTCACTGCTCGCGAGCGCGTCGATCGCCTGCTCGATGTCGGCGCAGATTTTCTCGAACTCGGCGCCTTTGCGGCGTGGGATATGTATAGCAAGGACGTGCATTCCGCCGGACTGATCACCGGGATCGGCGTGGTCTCTGGCACTGAATGTATGATCGTCGCCAACGATCCAACGATCAAAGGCGGCACCTATCATCCGATGACGGTGAAGAAGCATCTGCGCGCTCAAGAGATCGCGCAAGAGAACCGTTTGCCCTGCATCTATCTCGTCGAAAGCGGCGGGGCCTTTCTTCCGATGCAGGATGAGATCTTCCCAGACAAAGACGATTTTGGCCGGATCTTTTTCAACCAAGCGAATATGAGCGCCATGGGCATTCCGCAGATCGCAGTGGTGCACGGCTCTTCGACGGCGGGTGGTGCTTATATGCCGGCCATGTCAGACGAGACCATCATTGTGCGTGAGCAAGGTACGATCTTCCTCGGCGGCCCGCCTTTGGTCAAAGCGGCAACGGGCGAAGTTGTGACTGCAGAAGAGCTCGGCGGCGGGGATGTCCATACGCGTGTCAGTGGCGTTGCGGACCATCTGGCGGAAAATGACGACCACGCTCTTGGCCTGGCGCGCAAGATTGTGGGCCGTTTGAATTGGAAGAAGCAGGGAGAGCTTGTTACCAAAGCGCCAGAACCCCCGCTCTATGACCCGCAAGAGCTGTACGGCGTTGTCGAACAGGATTCACGCAAACCCTATGATGCGCGCGAGATCATCATGCGCATTGTTGATGGGTCGGAATTCGACGAATTCAAACCGCTCTTTGGCTCGACCTTGGTGACAGGCTTCGCGCATCTGCACGGCTATCCGGTTGGCATCATCGCCAATAATGGCATTCTCTTCTCTGAGAGTTCCCAAAAAGGCGCGCACTTTATTGAGCTCTGCTGCCAGCGCGGCATCCCGCTCATTTTCTTGCAGAACATTACCGGCTTCATGGTCGGCAAATCGGCTGAGTCAGGCGGCATCGCCAAAGATGGCGCCAAGCTGGTGACGGCCGTAGCCACGGCAAAAGTGCCGAAATTCACGATCGTCGTTGGTGGCTCTTATGGGGCCGGCAATTATGGCATGTGTGGACGCGCTTACAGCCCGCGTTTCATGTTCATGTGGCCGAATGCCAAAATCTCGGTCATGGGCGGCGAGCAGGCGGCGAGCGTCCTGGCGACAATTCGCAGAGATGGACATGAGGCCAAAGGCGAGACCTGGGACGAAGCTGAAGAAGAAAAGTTCAAGTCTGGCATTCGCGAGAATTACGAAGCGCAAGGCTCAGCCTACTATGCGTCTGCGCGCGGCTGGGATGATGGCATTATCGACCCGGCCCAAACGCGGGATGTTCTGCGTCAGTGCATCTCTGCCAGCCTCAATGCTGAAATCGAGCCGACCAAGTTCGGCCTCTTCCGGATGTAGGAGCAGCCATGTCTTTTGAGACCCTTACAATGACGGTAGGCGCGAACGGCGTTGGGCGCGTGGAACTCACACGTCCGGATGTGCGCAACGCGTTCAACGAGCAGATGATCGACGAGATTGATCGCGCGTTTCGGGCTCTGGCCACCGATGATGCTGTGCGCGTCATCACACTCACCGGCGAGGGCAAAGCTTTCTCGGCGGGCGCGGATCTTTCCATGATGAAAGCTGTGGCGGCTTATTCTGAGGAAGAGAATTTCCAAGAAGGTCAGCGCCTGGCCAGCATGCTAGACGCCGTCGGATCTTGTCCAAAGCCGACGGTTGCTCTGGTCAATGGTGCTGCGATTGGGGGCGGCGTCGGTCTGGTTGCGGCTTGCGATACTGCGATCGCCAGTTCGTCCGCCTTGTTTGCGCTCTCAGAGGTGCGCCTCGGTCTCATTCCGGCGGTGATCTCGCCCTTCGTGCTTCGCGCGATCGGCGCGCGGCAAGCTCAACGCTATTTCTTGACCGCCGAGCGTTTCGGAGCGGAAGAGGCGGCGCGGATTGGCCTGGTCCATCAAGTGGTCGAGCCTGAGGCTTTGGCGGACGCAGGCGCAGACATCGTAAAGAACTTACTCGCCTGTGGCCCCAACGCTCAGGCGGCTGCGAAACAATTGATCGTCACTGAGACCAATGCTCCGCTGGACGAGGCGCAGCGCACCCGGCTCGCCAAGTCGATCGCGGGCCTTCGCGCCAGTCCCGAGGGGCAAGAAGGGATTTCGTCTTTCCTTGAAAAACGGGCCCCAAATTGGGTGGCAAATTCATGATGAGTTTTTCCAAAGTCCTGATCGCAAATCGCGGCGAGATCGCCGTCCGCGTCGCGCGCACGTGTCAGCGCCTCGGCATTCAAACGGTGGCGGTTTATTCCGATGCCGATGCGGATGCTCTGCATGTCAAAGTCTGCGATGAAGCAATCCATATCGGGCCGCCTGCGCCAACGGAGAGTTATCTTCAAATCGACAAGATCATCGACGCAGCCAAGCAGACAGGCGCGCAAGCGGTTCATCCCGGATACGGGTTCCTGTCAGAGAATGACAAGTTCGCCGATGCCCTAGAGGCGGCGGGTTTGGTGTTTATTGGGCCCACTGCCGAAACAATCCGAGCCATGGGCTCGAAGTCGGCCGCTAAGGACTTGATGGAAGCGGCAGGCGTGCCGACCACGCCTGGCTATCAAGGCGAAGACCAAACGCTCAAAACATTCAAAGCTGAAGCGAAGAAGGTGGGCTATCCCATCCTCCTCAAAGCGACCGCTGGTGGTGGCGGGAAGGGCATGCGTGCGGTCCATGAAGAGAGCGAGCTGAAAGCCGCGCTTCAATCGGCCAAGCAAGAGGCCAAGTCTGCCTTTGGCGACGACCGCTTCCTGATCGAGAAATACATCCCGCGGGCGCGCCATCTTGAGGTACAGATTTTTGGCGATGGCAAAGGCAATGTCGTCCATTTCTATGAGCGCGATTGCTCGGTTCAGCGCCGACACCAAAAGGTGATCGAAGAAGCGCCAGCCCCGAACCTGCCTGAGGCCGTCCGCACGAAACTATTGGAAGCCGGCGTCGAGGCCGGCAAGGCCGTAAACTATCGCGGAGCAGGGACGGTTGAGTTCCTCTATGATGGCGAAGATGGCGTCTATTTCATGGAGATGAATACGCGTCTTCAGGTGGAGCATCCGGTCACAGAAGAGATCACGGGCGTTGACCTTGTCGAGTGGCAATTGCTGGTCGCAGCAGGTGCGCCTTTGCCTTTGAAGCAAAACGAAATTTCGGCTTCCGGGCATGCCTTTGAAGCGCGACTTTACGCTGAAAATCCAGCGGCGAATTTTGCGCCATCAATCGGTGATCTGGAGTGCGTTGAACTGCCGTCAGACCTGGCACGGATCGATACAGGGATCGCGGCCGGTCAAGCGATCTCGACCTATTACGACCCTATGATTTCCAAGATCATTACGCATGGCCCGGACCGCGCATCCGCGCTCGGTCGGATGCGGCTAGCGCTCGGTGAAACAGCGATCACGGGACTGGAAACCAATTCGACTTTCCTCGCGGCCCTGGCGAAGGATGAAGCCTTCTCAAAAGGCGATGTCTCGACCCGATATATTGAGGAGCATGAAGCGACCCTCTTTGCGGAACAAGACATTGAATCATTTGCTATTTGTGCCTTTGCGTTGCAGCAGCTGAACGATGCCGGTGTCTCCGCACCGGGCTTTCGTTTGAACGCGTCGCCAGAGACCTCCTTCTGGGCGCGGATCGGTGATGAGACGCTGCTTTTGCGCCTGATCACAACGCAAGAAGGGTATCGCCTAGAGCGCTCGCGTTTGGCGACAGCAGCGGACCGGCGGGACGGAAAGTCTAGCGAAGACCTCGAACCGATCGCGTTCTCTGGAACGCTCGCGAATGGCCGCTTTGAGCTCACGCTCGAGGGCCGGAAACGGACGGGTCGCATCCTCCCGCATCTCGGTGCATTTCGAGTGTTTATCGACAGCCAAAGCATGGACATTTCCAGTGCAGATCCACGGCAATCAGGTGGCAACGATACGGCAAGTGCGGGCTCATTGATTGCGCCAATGCCAGGCCTCATTCTGGCGGTACACGTCAAAGAGGGTGACACGGTTCAAGACGGCGATCATCTTGCGTCTCTGGAGGCGATGAAAATGGAGCACACAATCAGTGCACCTTTCGCTGGAACCGTCAAAAATGTGCGCTTCTCACCCGGTGAGCAAGTAAAAGATGGCGACCTCCTTTTCGATATCGAACCGGCAGGTTAAAGCGAACACGAACCTCTCTCCACCCTGATCTCTGACGAGGCGCCTCATGAGCAAAATCTACGACACAGCTTCAGCCGCCCTGGAAGGCGTTTTGTTCGACGGTATGAGCATCGCCGCCGGCGGATTTGGCCTGTGCGGAATTCCGGAACTCTCCATCCAAGCCATTCGCGATGCTGGGACGAAGGATCTCACCATCTATTCAAACAATGCCGGGGTCGATGATTTCGGATTAGGGCTGCTCTTGCAAACCAAGCAGATCAAAAAGATGTGCTCATCCTATGTCGGCGAGAATGATCTCTTCATGCAGCAATACTTGTCCGGTGAACTGGAGCTTGAGTTCAACCCGCAAGGCACGCTGGCCGAACGGATGCGGGCGGGCGGTGCTGGCATCCCGGGTTTTTATACAAAAACCGGCGTCGGGACCGTCATTGCTGAGGGCAAGGAAGTCAAAAGTTTCAAAGGCGAAGACTACATTCTCGAAGAAGGCATCTTCGCCGATCTCGCCATCGTCAAAGCTTGGAAAGCCGACA
>CAYNUI010000174.1:0-5416 GCA_964400185.1 uncultured Hyphomonas sp. | reverse complement strand
GCGGCGAAAGAGAATCTGGCCCGCGTTGAGTCCGACCTTCACATTGCCCGCGAAGCCTATGAAACGGCGGCGAAGCCCGAAAACCGGGATGTGTTGATCGAACTGGAACAAGCCGTCGAGCAGTCTCGGGCGCGATTGACATCTGCGCGCGAGCGCGAAACCGAATGCCGCGGACGCCTGACCGACCTCACCCGCAACCGCCAGCAGGCCATGGCCCGCCGCGAAGCGTTGGAGCAGGACGTTACCCGCTGGACCGGTCGATTGGAAAACACCGCGACACGTGTCGAAGCGCTTATCCGCCGGCGATCCGAAGCGGCGAGCGAAGCCGCGTCTGCGAAAAGCCGTCCGGAAGCCCTGCAAGCACAGCTCGATACGCTTTCTGCACGCGTCGAAGAGCTAGAAACGGAACGTCAGACCGCTGCTGACGCCCTCGCAACCCGTGAAGCTGAAATTCGCGAAGTTGAAGAGACCGCCCGCTCGACCAACAATCTCGCCATGAGCGCGCGTGAAACGCTGGCCGTCGCAAATGCCAAGCTCGAAAGCGCGACGACCCGGCTCGCTGAGTCGTCTGAAGTCGCTCAAACTCAGTTCCAGCGCGCACCAGAAGGTCTGCTCGCCATCGCCAAGGCCGGTATGGCCGAAGAAGAGATGGCAGAGCTCGACGTCAAAGACGCCGAACGCCAGCTCGATTTCCTCCGCCGCGACCGCGAGAATCTTGGCGGCGTGAATATGGAAGCCGAATCTGAGGTCGAAGAGCTCTCTTCTCGTCTCGGATTGCAGGCCGAAGAAAAAGAAGACCTCACCCAAGCCATCGCCAAACTGCGCGAAGGCGTCAAAGCGCTGAACGATGAAGGCCGCACCCGGCTGCTTGGCGCGTTCGACCAGGTGAATGAGCACTTCAAAACGCTGTTCACGACCCTGTTCCGCGGCGGTGAGGCAGAGCTGCGTCTAGTTGACGCGGACGACCCGCTCGCAGCCGGTTTGGAGATCTTTGCACAGCCTCCAGGCAAACGCCTCGGCACGCTGTCTCTGATGTCCGGTGGTGAGCAGGCGCTGACCGCGACGGCGCTCATCTTTGCCGTCTTCCTGTCGCGCCCATCGCCGATCTGTGTGCTTGATGAGGTGGATGCGCCGCTCGATGACGCCAATGTCGATCGTTATTGCCGGATGCTGGATGAAATGCGCCAGCGCACCAATACGCGCTTCATCGTCATCACCCACAACCCGGTCACGATGAGCCGTATGGACCGCCTATTTGGCGTGACCATGCGCGAAAAAGGCGTGTCTAAACTGGTCTCTGTGGATCTCGACACAGCTGAAGAGCTTGTTGCCGCCGAGTAGACGCGATAGCGACTCAGCCATGACCAACACTGAAAACGACGATCTCGCAGAGCGAATTGCCCGCGCCAAAAGCGCGCAGGAGCAAGCGGAAAAAAAGTCGCGTCAGCACGAATCCGCGGCTGGCGTCTCCGCCGGCGCCCTCGCTCTGAGGTATGGCGCAGAGTTCGGAGCGTCCGTATTTGTTGGGATTATGATGGGTCTCGGCATCGATCATTTCCTCGGAACCGAGCCTTGGGGCCTTCTGATCATGATGTGCTTCGGCCTGGCCGCTGGCGTGCTGGGTGTTATTCGCGCCTACAAAGAGTTGACTGACGCGACTAATCCGGCCATGAGCCCCGACAAAACGGGCTCCAAACCTGAAGAATAGACGCGATTATGACTCTCTTTTTCCACGGCGCTGCCGATCCGATGAAGCAGTTCGAAGTCCAGAAATGGTTCGATCTCCCTCCGGTCTTTGGATACGACATCTCTTTCACCAATGCGGCAGGCTTTATGCTGCTCGGTGTGGTGCTTTGTCTTGCGCTATTCGGCTATGCGGCTTCGCGCGGCAAGGTCGTTCCAAACCGCCTTCAGTCGATTGGTGAGATCGGCTACGGCTTCGTCGCAGACATGATCCGCGGCACAGCTGGCGAAGAAGGTCTGCGCTTCTTCCCGTTTGTGTTCACGCTCTTCTTCTTCATCTTGTTCGCGAACTTGATTGGCATGTCGCCTTACGCATTCACGACGACGAGCCACATCATTGTTACCGGCGTTTTGGCGCTCTTGGTGATCAGCATTGTGGTCGTATTCGGCCTTTGGAAGAACGGTCTTAAATTCTTCGGCCTCTTCGCGCCGTCTCTTGGTGATATGCCTTTCCTCGGCAAAGCCGTGATTTACGCGATCCTGATCCCGATTGAGATCATTTCCTTCATCGCGCGTCCGCTGACCCTGTCTTTGCGCTTGTTCGCCAACATGTTGGCCGGACACATCCTGCTGAAACTGTTCGCCGGTTTCGCTGTCACAGGCATTACAGCTGGCGGCATCGGCCTCGTCGTTGCGCCGCTCGCCTTTACAATGGGTGTGGCGCTGAACGCTCTCGAATTCCTCGTCGCGGGTCTGCAAGCCTATGTGTTTGCCATCCTGACCTGCGTTTACCTGAACGACGCGTTGCACCCGTCGCACTAAGGAGCCCCTTCACTGCGGCTATTTAGCCGTGCTGATTCAACTTGACGTGCCCTTACGAACAGGCTTCACGGGGCGCAAATCGAACGAAAGACTTCCCAAAGGAGATTCTCATGGAAGGCGATATCACTCTCGGTCTTAAATATGTCGGCGCTGGCTTGGCTACACTCGGCATGATCGGTGCGGCGATTGGTGTGGGTAACATCTTCGGCTCATTCCTTGATGCTGCGATGCGCAACCCATCTGCTGCTCCACAGCAAACCGGTAACCTCTTCATCGGTATGGCGCTTTCAGAAGCGCTCGGCATTCTGTCATTCCTGGTCGCGATTTTGATCTTGTTCGTGGTCTAAGCCACAAGCTCAATCTCAACACGCATAGGAACCGATAAGTTATGATTTCGATCATTCTTGCAGCAGACGCGACTAAGGACGCTGGAGCAGCGCCCTTCCCACCGTTTGATCCATGGCACTTCCCGTCCCAGGTCTTCTGGCTCGTGGTGCTCTTTGGGTTCCTATATTTTGTGCTCTCACGTTTCATCCTGCCAAGTATTGGCAATACGCTGGAACGCCGTGAGAGCACGATTGCCAGTGACCTCGACGAAGCAGCTCGTCTGAATGACGAAGCTGTGGACGCTCAAAAAGCTGTCGAAGTTTCGATCGCTAAGGCGCATGCAAAAGCCCGCGAAACAGCTGACAAAGCTCGCTCTAAGATCGACAAAGAAATCGCGACTGAGACCGCCAAGGTTGATGCCGAAGTCGATAAGAAGCTGGCTGAGGCCGAAACCCGAATCGCCGATCTTCGCGCAGAAGCGATGAAGAACGTCGAAGCCATCGCAGGCGATGCGGCTGAAACGGTGCTCGGTAAGTTTGGTAGCAAAGCTGGCAAAGCGGACATCACCTCCGCGGTGAAGTCTGCGCTCGGAGACGGATAAAGCGATGCGTTACACCCTTATTCCTCTCGCTTTGGCCTTCGCTCCGCTTGCGCATGCTGCAGGCGATGCGAAAACGCCTTGGTATGCAGACCCAACGACCGCAACAGCGTTTGCGGCCCTGGTTGTCTTCTTGTTCATCGTCGCCTTTGTCGGTGGCTTTAAGACCATTTTCGGCCTGCTTGATAAGCGCGCTGAGGGCATTCAGACGCAAATCGATGAAGCCCGCGCCCTTCGCGAAGAAGCCTCAAAACTGATGGCGGACGCCAAGAAGAAGGCCAAAGAGGCAGACGCTGCGGCTGACGACATCATCAAACGCGCGAAAGCCGATGCTGACGCGATGATGAAACAAGCCAAAGCAGATCTGAAAGCCAAAGTGGCACGTCGTGAAGCTCAAGCTGAAGCACGGATCGCACGCGCGGAGGCAGACGCTGCTGCAGAAGTGCGCCGCGTCGCAGCCGATGCCGCGACTGAAGCTGCACGTTCTATTCTATCTGGATCAGGCGAAGCGAACGATTTGTTCGACAATGCGCTGGGCGAGATTGATAAACGCCTCAATTAAGCGGCGCCTTTAGTAGAGATTTTTGGAGGTCCCGTTCGCAAGAGCGGGCTTTTATTTTTTGCCAAATCTTTTTTCGCGGCCAAACACGGCTTTCATTAGCCAGTTAGGCGCAAAGCGCTCGACTTTAGGGTGACGCTCAAGCACGCCTTCCATCCACCGACGGCCCCAAAGAGAATTGCGTCCCAAAAGCACGACGCCCAGAATCGCAATCGGCAAGCCAATCGGCAGTAAAGGCGTCACAAAAGCGATTGGAATAGCAATGACGATGAGCGCCAATCCTAAGAGCGCAAATGCCTGGCGCACGAGCGTGCGTACGCTAGAGCCAACGACACCTAATGGCGCAGTCGCAGCCCCCTGCTTAAGGCGATCTTTGCCGAATTGAGACGATCCGTCTGGCATAATGCGTAATATGGTCCTCGAACTCACAGTTCCAATAGCTCTTTTCTGATTTATGACTCTGGCAAGACTTAGGCATTTTGCCTACACACATTGAGTTGAAATGACGTGAATTTCATCGATCAGTTTCGTTAAAAGCACACAAGGTCCGCGTTGAATCAGCTCAAAAGCATCCAAGCCCTACGAGCGATCGCCGCGATTTCGGTCATGTTCGCCCATCTTTACGGGGTGGAGAAGAACAATTCAGACGTTGACCCGCTACTCTCGCCGCTCGCTCTATCCGGCATGGCGGGGGTCGATTTATTCTTTGTCATTTCTGGTTTTATCATCGTCTGGGTGGCGGGTGATTGGACACCCGGGACAAGATCCAGCGTCGCCTTCCTATATGCTCGAGTGACGCGAATTTACCCGACCTGGTGGTTGTTTGCAGGCGCTTTGGCTGTCTACCTCTATGTCACCCAGGGGGTGCCTTGGGACCCAACCGTGATCAACGGAAACGGCCTTTCCGGCACCGAGCATCTGTTAAAATCGCTGCTTTTGATCCCGCACGAAACGCTGCCGATCCTCCAATTAGGTTGGACGCTGATCCATGAGATGTACTTTTACCTGGTGTTCGCAGTGGTCCTGCTCTTGCCGGCCAGCTGGCGCATCCCTGCTATGGGCGTCTGGGCGGCGCTTTTGATCGCCGCGATTTTTGTCGGCTGGTCGACCTTTCACGCCAAAAATCTGATCGCCCTCGTCTTCTATCCGATGACCTTGGAATTCCTAATGGGCGCCGCAATTGGATGGATCATTAAATCCGGATGGACGAAATATGCCGTGACCGCACTGCTCGCAGGCCTGGCTGGAACACTCTACGCTGTTCTGTCAGTCGATTTTCTGACCACCAGTCCCAACCTGGCCGTTACGCGTACGTTGCACTTCGGCATCTCCGCGTCGCTGATCGTGTATGGCGTAACGGCTTTAGAGACCCGCACGAAGCGCGCCCCCTGGGCCCACCCATTTCTCGTCCGGGTCGGCGATTGGAG
>CAYNUI010000173.1:0-5427 GCA_964400185.1 uncultured Hyphomonas sp. | reverse complement strand
GAAGCCGAAGAGATTACAGTCACTGCCCGGCCGATGGCTCTGACCCGAACGCTGTCTAACTTGATGTCGAACGCTGTTGGCTATGGAAATCGCTGCGAAGTGCGTTTGGTCAAAGGCCCGCGCATGGCGGAAATCCTGATCGACGATGATGGCCCCGGCATTCCTGAAGACAAACGCGAAGACGCCTTCCGTCCCTTCCACCGGCTTGATGATGGGCGCTCCCAGAATGTTTCGGGAACCGGCCTTGGTCTCACCTTGGCGCGTGATTTCGCCCGCAGCCATGGCGGCGACATTCGTTTAGAGACAAGCCCGTTAGGTGGCTTACGCGTGCGGCTGAGACTGCCGTATTAAGCGTCGGCTTCTTCGGCGGACGGTTTGCGGCGACCACGGCGTTTGTCGAGCCATTCCAGCCGCTCTTCCAGTTTGATCAGCTCGGCATCCAGAGCGGCCATGGTTTGGCTGAGATCTTCACTCAGCTCCTGACGCCAAGCGCGTTCAGTTTGCGCAATTGCCCAGCCGAGCGCCGCGACCTGAACGCCGCGCGGGATCTTGCTCGAGCCGTCGAGCCCCGCACATGCCAATGCCCATTTTGCGCTAGCAGCGCGCGCTTTGACGCGCAGCGCCAGCCCGTCAAAAGAACGATCCCGCCAGCGCAGATATGACACCGCGCCATCGCGCACGTCTTCCATAGCCTCGAACCGCATCATGATCACATCGAACAGGCGCGTCCGCGGCGTTTCTTCTGGATCCACCGAACCTTCGCTCATACCAGCATCGAATAGCGGCTCCACAGCGGCGGAGAGATCATCCTTATCGGCAACGCCGTGAAAGTCCTTCAAAGCAAGCCCGGCTTCTGTCGCGATCGCAGCCAGCGAGAGCGATCCCCATTTCTCGGTTTCGGCGAGCTGGAGCGCAGCGCGCACGCCTCTTTCGATGATCTCATCGCGGGTCATTCGGTCTCCTTCGAGAGCTCCGCGTCGCGTCGAATGGCGGCGCCAATCGCTTTCTCGAAAATAGATGGCATGGCGTCCGGAGACATCAAGACCTCAAGGGCCGCCTGCGTCACTCCGTTCGGGGAGGTCACGTTTTGCCGGAGCGTTGCGGCGTCTTCATCGCTGCCTTCCATAAGCGCGCCGGCGCCTTCCACAGTTTTGCGAGCGAGACGCATCGCGAGATCGGGATCAAGACCATGCGCCACACCTGCCGCAGCCATCGCCTCGGCGAGCAAGAATCCATAGGCCGGGCCGCAGCCTGACACTGCGGTGGCCGCTGGAAGGTCGGCTTCACTTAGCGGCCCTTCGACGGCTCCAAGCGGAGAGAGTAGTGCTTCGAGTTCGGCTGTGTGTTCGTCAGCCGCGCCGGTCTTGGTGCACAGAATGGTCACGCCTTTGCCGACCAGACCTGGTGTGTTCGGCATGGCCCGTGTGACGAGCGACGATCCGAGCTTTGCCTCCAAAGTCGCCAAGGACACGCCCGCCATGATCGAGAGCACCAAGGTTTGTGGCCCCACCCGCTGCGCGATCTCTTCTGCGAGCGCGCCAAAGACTTGCGGCTTCACCGCGACAACGAGCACGTCTGCAGGCGCGACTGCAGGATTGTGCGTGACTTTGCCTTTAGCGGCCCAGCTTAGGACCGGGTCTGCTGGGCTTGGGTCGATAATATCGATTTGCCCGGACCGCCCGGCTTTCAGCCAACCGCCAACCAAAGCTGATCCCATGCGGCCTGCGCCGATCAAGGTAATTCGCTTATCTGCCATGAAGAGACCTCGTATGCTTAGACGAGGTCTTTAATCGACGGGCTTAGGCTTCGCCAGCAGTTTCGAACAGAGCCGCTTCCAAAGCCTCGCGCGGGGTTTTGCCGGCCCAGATGACGAAGTTGAAGGCTGGAACAAACATGTTCACCGCGTCCAAGCCTGCCGCCATCACGGCGCGGACTTCTCCGGCTTCTGGCTCGACCCGGTCAAGCATCGGCATCGCGTGCCGGAAGATGATCACGCCTTCATCGGCCCAATAATCAAAGTGGCCGAGCCAGAGACGCTCATTCGCCATCATCACCAGTTCGGCGATGGCCATGCGGCGAGACTCGGTCGGTTTGACATCCAATGTGATTGAGAAATGCATGGCCGGCGGTTCATTCCGATTGGCGAACATGCCGCCCATATCACCCCATTTTGAGGCGGCGATGCATTGCACGGTTTCGTCGTCTTCATCACGCTGAAACTCCCAGCCGGCCTCTGTGAGGCAGCTTTCGACAAGCTCCAGGGCATCGATATCCATTGTCTGGGAACGATCTACGGACAGGCTCATTGGATTCCCCCTTCCGAATCAGTGAGGCATTCTTGCCTGGGGAGAAGCTACTCATGCCCGACTCATCGCGCAAGAGTCTTGGTTAAAAAGCAGTGGAAAGGCCTATTTCTCTAGGGCTGCCAAGCGTTTTTCCAGCTCTTCAACCCGTTCGAGCGCTTTTACGGCAATCGCCTTTAGCGCCTCGACTTCTTCACGGCTGGCAAGGTCCATATCGGCGATCATCGCCCTCACGCGCGCCTCGCCGGCCGTTTTGACTTCTTCGCCTGCCGCCCGCGCAGCACCCATAGCACCGGTCATCAATCCAGCGAGATCATCAAGAATGGGGCTCTTGCTCGACATGTCACGGACTCCTTTGCGCGTCTTGAACCTGTTACGATTTGTCCGTAGCAGATGGGAACTGAAAAGCCGACAGGAAAGACCGCCGCATGAGTCTGCTCGCTATATCCGCAATGAGCTTCCCGGAAATGTCTCCGGCGATCTTCCAAATTGATCTTGGATTTCTCGGCCTCGGCAAGTTTCCAATCCGCTGGTACGCGCTGTCTTACATCTGCGCCCTTCTGATGGGGTGGCGGTTGGCCTTGGCTTTGGTCAAACGCCCCGCTTTGTGGGGCGGCGTCAGTCCAGCTGACAAGGATGATATCGACGACATCCTGTTCTATGTCACACTTGGTGTCATCTTTGGGGGGCGTATCGGCTACATCCTCTTCTATCAACTGCCTTATCAATGGGATCAGACGATGGCAGATCCGGCCAGTCTTCTTCGGATTTGGGAAGGCGGGATGAGCTTTCACGGTGGTCTCCTCGGGGTCGTGATCGCTCTGTTATGGGTCACGCGTCAGCGCAAAATCTCATTGCTCTCGATTGGAGATATTGCAGGTGTCGTCGCACCGCTCGGCCCGCTGTTCGGGCGCATTGCGAACTTCATCAATGCCGAGCTCTATGGCCGCCCTGTACCCGAAGGCAGCAGTTGGGGCATGATTTTCCCCGAAGGCTATGTGCGCGGTTCCACACCAAGCGCGTACAATTGGCAGACCGGCGAGTGGGTCTATCGCGGTGACGAGGTCGCGCGTTATCCGAGCCAGCTTTACGAAGCGGCGCTCGAGGGCCTAATCCCTGCGATCATTCTGCCGATATTGGTTTGGCGCTTCAAAGCGCTCGAACGACCCGGCTTAATTGCAGGCCTATTCCTGCTCTTCTACGCGTTCGGACGAACCGTCTCCGAACAATATCGCGAACCGGACGCCTTCGTCTCTGGCCTGCCAGAATGGATCACGATGGGTCAGATCCTATCGCTGCCCATGTGGATTGGCGGCGCCTGGCTTGTTTGGAACGCGTTGAAGACAAAAAGCGCCGTATCGCAAGCGTGAGCACGCTTAAATCCCGTCTCCAAGCGATGATTAGGGCCTCCGGCCCCCTCTCGGTCGCGGCCTATATGGATCTCTGCCTACACGATCGCCAGCACGGCTATTACGCCACCCGGCCCGGCCTTGGAGAAGACTTCATCACGGCGCCGGAGATCAGTCAGATCTTCGGCGAGCTGGTCGGGCTATGGCTCGCTTATGAATGGCGTGTGCTGGGCGAACCAGACAAAGTCACTTTGGTCGAGATTGGCCCGGGTCGCGGAACGCTGATGGCGGACGCCCTGCGCGCCGCTGAAGCTATGCCCGCGTTTAAACGAGCCGCACAGCTCCATTTTGTCGATCCCAGCCCCGTTCTGAGAGCCCATCTCAAGGACCGCTTTGCTGACGATGCGCCGACCTTTCTCGACACGTTCGAAGAGATCCCAGGCGATGCGCCCGTGCTCTTGGTCGCGAATGAATGGCTCGATTGCCTGCCGGTCCAACAGTACTTGAAAGTCGGCGAGGCCTGGCATGAGCGCGTTGTCGGCCTGGATGATGTGGGCGAGCTTGCCTTCGGTTTGAACGCAGATGCCCTGCCGCCGGAGATCGCGCCAGATGCAAGTCTTGAAGCGTTGGAGCTCCAACCAGGGCTCAAGACGCTGGCGGATGAACTCAGCACTCTGTTCTCAAAGACGCCCGGCCGCGCGCTTTTCATCGACTATGGCCCAGCGAACAGCACACCAAGCGACACCCTCCGCTCCTATTCCAAGGGCGAACAGATCGATCCGCTCTTCGCGCCGGGAGAGAGCGATCTGACGTGTGATGTCGACTTTGCCCGATTGAGCCGTTTGGCGCGCGCAGCCAATATCGCAGTGAAAGGCCCGGTCTCCCAGAGCGCTTTCCTGCTCTGCTTAGGCGCTGAGGCGCGGCTCAACCTGCTCGCAAAAGAGCATCCGCAAGACGCCGACTCCCTGTACCAATCTGTAATAAAACTTACAGACCCGGCTGAGATGGGCACGCGCTTCCAGGCTATTTGTCTGAGCAGCGAAAACCTTCCCGCGCCTGCGGCATTTTAGAATGTCCTTACAAAAAGATCGCGCTATATTGACCTTCACGTCAAGGTAAGCCTTGTGTTTCCTGGTCGTCCTGCTACCTGCGGGGCAAAGAAAACCAAGCCAACTCTGGGAGTCGCCGATGAAGGTCCTCGTGCCTGTCAAACGGGTCATCGACTACAACGTAAAGGTTCGCGTGAAATCGGACCAAACCGGTGTAGATCTGGCCAATGTCAAAATGTCTATGAACCCTTTCGATGAGATCTCTGTCGAAGAAGCGGTTCGCATGAAAGAAGCGGGCACCGCCACCGAAGTGGTCGCCGTTTCTATCGGGCCACAGCAGGCTCAAGAAACCATCCGCACCGCGCTCGCCATGGGCGCTGACCGCGGCATCTTGATCAAGACCGATGATGATGTTGAGCCCCTCGGCGTCGCCAAGCTGCTCGCCAAAGTGGTTGAAGAAGAAAGCCCGGACCTGGTGATCCTCGGCAAGCAAGCGATTGACGATGACAGCAATCAGACCGGCCAAATGCTCGGTGCGCTGCTCGGTTGGCCGCAGGGCACATTTGCCTCAGAGGTCAAAGCCGAAGGCGGCAAGGTCAGCGTCACGCGCGAAGTTGATGGCGGTCTGCAAACGGTCTCGCTCGACGGCCCAGCCATCGTCACCACCGACCTTCGTTTGAACGAGCCACGTTATGCGTCTCTGCCAAACATCATGAAGGCGAAGAA
>CAYNUI010000172.1:0-5496 GCA_964400185.1 uncultured Hyphomonas sp. | reverse complement strand
TTGGCCTGTGATTGGCGCGGAAATCCGGCCAAACCTGGTGGGCAGCTTGTTTGCTCAGCAAGTTCAGAGATTTTAGACCAAGCGCTGATCTCGCTGCGCCGGTCTGCCACATAAACGCGGCAACGCTAGCCAGAGCCGCAAAAATCGCGTTAGACGAGCTAGCAATGGCCAGTGAAATCGAACTCGTAGAAAAAAGAACGCCTGTCCGGCGCAAACCCGGCAAGTGGCGCATCAGTTCTATCATTGATGGGGTCGCTCTGCGTGTGAAACTGACCACTGCGGCGCTCAATAATGAAGGCGACGAAAAAGCGGCCCGTAAAGAGGCCCTGGATATTCTGCATGGGGCGCTGTTTCGCGGACGTTTGATTGCGCAAGAACGCCTGCAACAAGGCGCGGATGGTCTCGATACGGCGAGGCTTTTATCGGCGGTACAAGACGAAGTGCTTCACGCGCTGTTCGACTTTGTCACGACCCACATCATTCGCGCCAGAAACCCCACAGAAGGTGAGCGCTTGGCGGTCTATGCGACGGGGGGATATGGGCGTTCGGTCCTCGCCCCGTCTTCGGATATCGATCTGCTCTTCATTCGGCCTTACAAAGCCAGCCCGTATGCTGAGAGCGTTATCGAATACATGCTTTACGCTCTCTGGGATATGGGGCTGAAGGTCGGCCACGCGTTCCGAACGCCGCAAGAATGCGTCCGCCTGGCCAAAGAAGATGTGACCATCAAAACCAGCATCCTCGACGCTCGGTTCCTCTTTGGGGATCAGTCGCTCGCGGATGAAATGGCGGCGTTGTTCATCAAGCAAGCGGTTGAGGGCCAGGACGCACAATTCATTTCCGACAAACTTGCCGAGCGAGACAATCGGCATTCGCGTCAAGGCGACGCTCGATATGTGGTTGAGCCCAATATCAAAGAAGGCAAAGGCGGCCTTCGGGATTTGCAGACGCTCTATTGGATCGTAAAACATATGCACCCGCAGGGCACGGTCACGCTGGAAGATGTGATGAACACGCAAGTCTTCACGCGTCACGAGTATCACGTGTTCATGCGGGCCGCGCGGTTCCTTTGGACCGTGCGGTGCCATTTGCACTACTTGACCGGACGCCCGGAAGAGCGGTTAAGCTTTGACCTTCAGCCAGAAATTGCCGCGCGTTTAGGTTATCAAGACCGCGGCCAACAGCGCGGCGTTGAGCGCTTTATGAAGCGGTACTTTTTGGCTGCGAAAGATGTTGGCGGACTCACTCGGATTCTCGCGGCCAAATTGGAAGCGCAGAAAAAAGCTAAACCTGAAGGCTGGCGGCGCTTTCTTCGAGGTGGATCGCAAACGAAACCGCTATCAGACCCTCGCTTCGAACTCGTCGGCAGCCGTGTCAAAATTGTTGATGATGAAGCCGTCTTGAAGGATCCAAAGTCGCTCCTGACTCTGTTCCGCCTCGCTGATCAGCATGGCGCTGACGTTCACCCGGATGCCTTAGCGCTGGTCACGCGAAACAAGAAACTCATTCACGGCCAAAACCGAACCGATGCGGACATGGTCGAGGTGTTCTTAGAGATATTGCTAGACAGCAATAATCTCGGCCTCACGCTCAACCGGCTAAACGAGTCGGGCGTGCTCGGGCGATTTCTGCCGGAGTTTGGGGGAATTGTCGCGCAGACGCAGTTCAACATGTATCACCATTATACGGTGGACGAGCACACGATCCGCGCCATGGCGCATATTGCGGAGATGGATAAGGGCGAGGAAGGGTTTAGCCTTGCCAAGCAGCTGTTTGAGAAAATCGAGAACCGTCGCGCACTCTATCTCGCAATGCTCCTGCACGATACGGGCAAAGGATTGGGTGACCAACAGATTGAGGGTATGAAGACCGCGCGCCGGGCCTGTCGGCGGATGGGGCTCGATGAAGCCGAAACCGACCTCGTGGCCTGGCTCGTCGGCAATCATCTTGAGATGAGCGAAACGGCGCAGAAACGGGACATCTCAGATCCGCGCACGATCGTTACCTTCGCCGAGAAGGTCATGGATCTCGAGCATCTTCGCTTGCTCTACATATTGACCGTCGCAGACATTCGGGCGGTTGGCCCAAATGTTTGGAATGCGTGGAAAGGGCAGCTGCTCGGCGATCTCTACCACAATACAGAGGCCGCGCTTCGCGGCGGTCGCACAGACGAAACGACGGTAACTGCTGAGCTCAAAGCGCGGGCGGAAACCAATCGCGAACTCGTTGTAGATCAGGTCGGCGCGCTGCCCAAGATCATGCTGGAAATGGATGAAGCCTATTGGACCGGCTTTGATCCCGAGGCTTTGGTTGAGCACGCCAAGCGCCTCTCAAACAAAGAGGACGTTGTGGTCAGCGCGCAAACGCGAGGCGATGAGCAAACGGCGCTATTTGTCTCTGCGCCAGACCGAGTGGGTTTGTTTGCTCGATTGACGCAGGCGATCGGCGCCATGGGGGCGCATACGGTGGCGGCACAGGTGTTCACGGGCCCTTCTGGCCGGATCATTGACGTGTTCGTGCTCGAAGACGGCGATGGTAATCCGTTCGCGAAGTCTGATCGCAGCCGCTTGGATCGGTTGGAGAAGATGATCTTCAGCGCCGTTGATCCAGACGGCAAGATCCCTGATGTCAGCTTGCGTCAGAACCAACGTAAAGCCGCCTTCATCGTTCAACCGCGGGTCTCAATCTCGGATGACGCCTCCCAAGCGTATACGGTGATTGATGTTTCCGGTCGAAACCGACCCGGGCTTTTGAGTGATGTGAGTGCGGTCTTGGCGGAAGCTGGGATCTCTATCGTTTCGGCGCATGTGGGGTCTTATGGCGAGCGGGTGTTCGATGCCTTCTATGTGAAGCTGCCAGACGCCTTTAACGATGACATGAAATCGACACTGCGTGATCAACTCCTTGCCGCGCTTGGACGCGAGGAACCTGATGGGCCAAGCACGCCGGCGCGGAAGTTGAAGCGGGCGAGTGCCGCCGATAGTTTCTAGATCTGAAAGCGCTGAATGAGCCTGCTGCGTAACACCCTGACACAATCCTCGCTGACCATGAGCAGTCGGATTCTTGGGTTTGTTCGCGACATCTTGATCGCGGCCAAGGTCGGTGCGGGACCAATCGGCGACGCCTTTGTCACCGCGTTGATGTTTCCCAATCTGTTTCGGCGCATTTTTGCTGAGGGGGCATTCGCGCAAGCCTTTGTACCAGCCTATGCACGCACACTCGAAGCCGAAGGTCCGGAAGCGGCGGCTGATATTGCGCGGCAAACCATGCGTGGCCTGTTCGCGGCCACGGCGGCGCTCGTCATTGTCGCTCAGCTCGCCATGCCATGGATTATGCGGGTCATTCACGGCGGCTATGCCCCGGAAAGCGAAAGCTTCCAACTCGCGATTCTGCTCACCCAGATCACCATGCCTTACCTCGCCTGTATGGCGATTGCGGCCTTGCTATCCGGTGTTCTGAATTCTTCAGGGCGCTTTATCTTATCGGCCGGCGCCCCGACTCTGCTGAACCTGTTTCTGATCAGTGCCGCTTTGATGGGCGATGATAATCGCAACACCGCCCTCCTGGCCGCCATCGCGGTCACGGCGGCGGGTATCGCGCAGGCGGCATTGCTATGGTGGGGCGTATCTCGTCAGAAGGTTTCGCTATCGCTCGGATGGCCAAAGCTGACACCCGGCGTGAAGAAAGTCATCGCGCTCGCCATTCCAGGGACCATCGCGGCAAGCGGGGTTCAGATCAACATTCTCGTCAGCCAAGCGCTGGCCAGTTTTGAAGAAGGCGCGAAGTCTTGGCTGTTCTATGCGGATCGGCTGTATCAGCTGCCGCTTGGGATTGTAGGTGTCGCGGTGGGCGTGGCGATCCTACCGCGTCTCGCCCGCGCCGCCCGCGTTGACGATACAAAAAGCGCGCATGGTTTGATGGATGATGGCATTGGGCTGGCCATGGCGCTGACAGTGCCCGCCGCAATAGCAATGATGGTGGCGCCCGCCTATCTGATCGAAGGATTGTACGCGCGCGGGGCATTTACGCTCAATGATGCGGCGCAATCGGGTCTCGCGCTCGTCCATTATGGTTGGGGCGTTCCGGCCTTTGTTTTGATTAAAGTTCTCGCGCCCGGCTTTTTTGCCCGTGAAGACACCAAAACCCCGATGCGATTTGCATTGATGACTGTGGCCCTGAACACGGTGCTCGGCGCGAGCCTGTTCTTCTGGTTTCGCTCGCAAGGTTGGGACGGATTTCCAGGCCTCGCCATCGCGACCAGCACCGCGGCGTGGATGAACGCGGCGATGCTCTTCTTCGGCCTGCAAGCGCGCGGATGGTATCATCCGGGAAGGCGTCTGATTTTGCGCCTCGTGTCTGTAACCTTAGCGAGCCTCGCAATGGGCGGCGCTTTGATCTATCTGCTCGCCAACCCTGAATGGGTTCAAGACAAGCTGGCTTATGGGAAATTTGTTGAAGTGCTCGCAGTCATCGCGATTGGCGCTTTGATCTATGGCGTCGCGGCGCTTCTCTTTGGGGCGATCCGATTGAGCGATATTAAAGGCCTTGGGCGTAACCGAGCGGCCTGATTTTTCGCTAGCCAGCGTCGCAAAATCCGCTAAACCCCGCTGCCATGACTGAACAAGCGACCTATTCCGGCCCGAACCGTATTTTTTCGGGCATCCAACCCACCGGTAATCTCCATCTCGGAAACTATCTCGGTGCCCTGAAAAAGTTTGCCGATCTGCAGGCCGACGGATGGGACGCAATCTATTGTGTGGTGGATCTGCACGCCATTACGATGCCGGTGGAGCCTGGCGCTCTAAAGGATCAGACACGGCAGATCGCGGCCGCAATGATGGCCGCGGGATTAGATCCAGATGTGTCCACCATATTCGTTCAATCGAACGTCCGCGCGCACACTGAACTCACCTGGATCTTTAATTGCGTCGCGCGCATGGGCTGGCTCGAGAAAATGACCCAGTTCAAGGACAAGTCCGGCAAAGACACGGAACGGTCCAGCGTGGGGCTGTTCGATTATCCCGTGCTCCAGGCGGCCGATATCCTTGTCTATAAGGCAACCCATGTTCCCGTGGGCGAGGACCAAAAGCAACATTTGGAGCTCAGCCGGAACATTGCGGCGCGCTTCAATCAGCAATTCGATGCGCCCGGTTTCTTCCCGCTTCCAGAAGGTCTGATTGAAGGGCCAGGTGCGCGGATCATGAGCCTGAAGGATGGGACAAAGAAAATGTCCAAGTCCGACCCGGCTGAAAATTCTCGGATCAATCTGATCGATGACGCGGATACGATTGCGCGCAAAATCAAGAAGTCGAAGACGGATACGCTGGGCGATATGCCTGAAACGGTCGAGGCCATGGAAGGTCGCCCAGAGGTCGCAAATCTTGTCGGCATCTATGCGGCGCTCGCTGGCATGAGCGATGAGCAAGTTCTCGCTGAATATGGCGGCAAAGGGTTTGGCACGTTCAAGCCTGCCTTGGCGGACCTTGCGGTGTCGCA
>CAYNUI010000171.1:0-5503 GCA_964400185.1 uncultured Hyphomonas sp. | reverse complement strand
GCTGTTCACACCTTCGGGCGCGTTGCGCGAATAGATGACTGTGCGGTCGCCGACAGTCATGCCATCCAAGCCGCGCTGATACTCAACGCCATCTTCGACATAGATGTATTTCGGCTCGACCAGCTGATCGACATAGTTCAAACGCGCAAAGTCTTGGCTGAGTAGCGCATAGGCCGGCGTCACAGGAACGACCGGACATCCCGCAAGCATGGCGCCATACATCAGCACCGCATGGTCAATCGTATTGCGAGAAAGAATCATCACCGGGGCGGCCTCCCCGGCATTTAAAAATCCTTGGGCGATGCTTTGTACGCGCGCCCAGCCTTCCGCATAGCTGATCTCTTGCCAGCCGTCTTTCTCGGGTTCAACAGGATCGCGTTGTGCGAGCCAAATTCGGTCAGGCGCTTGTTCGGCCCAATACTTAAGGGGCCACAACATGTGCGGCGGATGCGACTTTAGCGGATGCCCATTACTCAGCAGTATGGTGCCGTCCGCGCGGTGGTCGACCATCAGTTTTTGCGGTAAGTAAGGAACCTCCCGAAAGGGGACGTGCTGGGTCTCACTCATGTCCTATCCGTTCTTTGTCTTCTCTCTGTTCTGTGCCGAACGACCACATGCAGATCAAGCCTCGTTAAGCTTGTCGTCGCGGCGGTCTGTGACGACGGTGCAAGGCAAGGCGCAGTCTGCAATTGTGATCTCAAATTGGCGTGAGAGAGAGTGATCGTTCCTTGAAGCGACGTTAAGTGCGCCGCCGATGAGGCCAGACTAGGTCCCGTATCAGTCAATTCCTGACGAGATCACGGCTGAAGGACCTCTCTCCATGAATAAAACCACCCTCCTCGCATTCGCTGCATCGACCCTCGCGGTGCTGCCTGCCGCCGCACAGAACGATGACGGCTTTTATGTCTCCGGCTACATTGGCGCTGGCTTTCCCGGCGATATTGAATTGACGGGTGTGCAAACACCGGCAGCCGGAGCGCCGGGTATGCCAGGCGCGCCTGCCAGCATTCAGACAGACTATGATAGTGACACGACGGTCGGCGTTGCGCTCGGATACAAAACCCCTTGGGAGTTTTTTGGTATCTTCCACCCCCGCCTCGAGCTCGAATACTCCACGATTGAAGCCGATGTCAGCGGTGGAAGTTTCAATGCAGGGTCACAGCCTTTTAGCGGCGACACCAAAATCGATTTCTTCCTGGTCAATAATTATAGCGACATCATCTGGTCAGAAGATCAGGTCCTTGTTCCTTTTGTTGGTGGCGGTTTGGGTGTTGCGAATGTCGACGCCAATATCCTCTATGCAGGGGGCGGATCGCCAACCCCTAACTTTGTGGCCACGGGCGATGATTCTGGACTTGCAACCACCATTGCGGGCGGCCTGACTTGGCTGACCGGCGCCGACTGGGAAGTCTATGGCGAGGCCCGCTACTACCAGATTTACGATGTTGAGCTTGAGCGCCGCTTTATCGGCAATGGCTCAAATCTGTTGAACGCAAACGTCTCCGACGATTTCGACGGCACCAGCCTGACAATCGGCGCGCGCTACAAATTCTAAACCTTCCAAAAATTAGGCGATCGTTCCTCCCTCTAGTGATCGTCTAACCCGGCCTGGCAGCAGTACCGCAGATGCTGTCAGGCCTTTTTTCTGTTTGCATGGATGACAGACAGAACGGGGCGACTTACATCTTCGCGCATGGCGTCTCCATTCGCATATCTTCCAAATCGCGCGATCCTGTCTCTCACCGGACCGGACACGATCGCTCTGCTCGAACGGTTGGTCACAAATGACACGTCGGACTGGGCCCCAGGCACCACGCGTTACGGTGCCTTGCTCACGCCTCAGGGTAAAATCTTGGCGGATTATCTCGCTGTTCGCACCGCGGATGGCGTACTGCTCGATGTCGACAAAGCCGAAGTCGAGGCTCTCGCCAAGCGCATGAAAATGTTTCGCCTGCGGGCCGAGGTCGAGATCGAGATCTTGGAAGACGTTTTTGTGGTCGCGGGCATCGAAGATGCGCCTGAAGGTGTGCGCCCCATATCAGGCGCGCAACATGTCTATCTTGATCCGCGCTATCCAGGTGGACGCCTGCGCGGGCTTGCGACCAAAGAGAGCTGGGCAGCCTGGTACGGCTATCACCCTGCCGAATGGTCTCGCCCTATCAACGAATATCATGCTGACCGGATCGCCAAGGCTATTCCCGAGCAGGGAACGGACTTTGGCAGCGCGGACGTGTTCCCGTCCGATATTAATATGGACGTGCTCGCCGGGGTCGCTCTCAACAAAGGCTGCTTTGTCGGCCAGGAAGTCGTCAGTCGCATGCATCGCCGCGGCAAAATCCGCAAGCGCACGTTTCGGGTGGATCTCTCGCAGGCTGGCGCGGCATCCCCGGGCGATGACATTACCGCCCCACTCCCCATCGGCACGCTCACAAGTGTGGAAGGCGCTGAGGCCTTGGCCCTGGTCCGTGTCGATCGTTTGATCAAAGCCGAAGCCGACGGCGCAGCTTTTCAGGTTAATGAAAGCTCTGTCACAATTGCCAAACCTGCTTGGCTCGAAGCAGACCTCGCCGCTATGGAACAAACATGACTGAACGCGTGCCCTGCGCCTGGGCCCCAATGAATGATCCGCTCTACCGCGCCTATCATGATGAAGAATGGGGCGTGCCTGAATATGATGGCCGCGCGCTTTGGGAAAAGCTCCAGCTCGATGGCATGCAAGCAGGCCTCTCCTGGATCACTATTTTGCGTAAACGCCATACGATGCGCGAAGAGTTTGATGAGTTTGATCCGGAAAAGATCGCCCGCTGGGACCAGGCCCGGATTGATAAAGCGCTGATCAATCCCGGCATCATCCGTAGCCCAAAGAAAATTCAGGCCTGTATCGGCAACGCACAGGCCTTCTTAGACGCGCATGATCGGGGCGAAGACTTTTCCGATTTCTGCTGGGACTTTGTCGACGGCAAACCAATCGTCAATCACTTTGAAGACTATCGCGACGGTCCCACCAAGACCGATATTTCTGAAGCCTGCTCGAAAGCCTTGAAGAAACGCGGACATAAATTCGTTGGGCCGACCATTGTTTATGCCTGGATGCAGGCGTGCGGGCTTTACAATGATCATGAAGTCGGCTGCCCTCGTCACAAAGAAGTACAGGACCTTGCACGATGAAACAGTTGCTCCTCATTCCCGCACTCTTGGCCATGGGAGCCATGGGCGCGTGTGTCTCGAATGCTGAGTTTGATCGCGATCAAGCTTACGCGAAATGTGAATCGATCTCGCAAAGCACCAGTCGCGATCGCTGCATTGCTGATGCCATTCGCGAAGCCGAACGGGAACGCGCCCGCGATGCGGAGCGCCAAGCCCAATTGGAAGAGAATGCTGAACGCCGCGAACTTGGTCGAGAAATCGCAGGCGCAGAGCAAAACTAGTGCGGCGCGCGGTCTTGATCCTGTCCCTGTGTGCGTTGGTCGCGGGCTGCGCGATTGGCCAAGACCTTTATGACGAGCGCCGGATTGATGAGTGCCGAGACTTACCAACACCGAATGAACGCATTGATTGCGAGCGGACCGCGCGTGACGCGGCGTCCGGTCTTTCTTTGTCTCAAAAGTGACTCATAAGGTCGACGGGCGCAAAGCACCGCACTAAAACGGTAACAAATCGCAATAGAGCGTCAGTTGAGACGCATGAGGTCACCTATGATCACCCCCGTCATTTCGGCCACCGGCCTTTGGACACCCTCTGAATCCGTTTCCAATGAAGAACTCGTCGAGAGTTTCAATGCCTGGGCCGACAAGTGGAACGCCGAACATGCCGCCGAGATTGAAGCTGGTACGGCAGAACCCAAGACCCATTCCAGCGTCGAATTTATTGAGAAAGCCTCTGGCATTAAGTCTCGATACGTCGTCAACAAGTCGGGCGTTATCGATCCAAACGTGATGCGCCCAGACATTCCTGAGCGCCCGAATGATCAGATTTCAGTTCTCGCTGAAATCGCGGTGAACGCAGCGCGCCAAGCCCTTGAAGCGGCTGGCCGCGACCCCAAAGATGTCGACGCGGTTCTGTGTGCCGCCTCGAATATGCAGCGTGGCTATCCCGCCATGGCGGTGGAAATCCAAGATGCCCTGGGCATTGATGGCTTCGGCTTTGACATGAACGTTGCGTGTTCGTCAGCGACCTTCGGCATTCAGACCGGCGCCGATTTTGTGCGCTCTGGCAGCGCCAAATCTGTGCTCATGGTCAATCCAGAGATTTGTTCTGGCCACCTAAATTTCACTGACCGCGACAGCCATTTCATTTTCGGTGATGTGGCGACCGCCGTCTTGATCGAAGCGGAAGATGTGGCGCCCGCCAAGCATTGGAAAATTCTTGGCACGCATTTGAAGACGCAATTCTCAAACAATATTCGCAATAATTTTGGCTTCCTCAATCGCTGTGCGCCGGATGGCGTTGGCGCCGAGGACAAATTGTTTGTGCAAGAAGGCCGCAAAGTCTTCAAAGAAGTCGTGCCGATGGTCGCGAAAATGATCATCGCTGAATTGGAGCGCCTAGACCTGGACGCGCCGGCCCTGCGCCGCATGTGGCTGCACCAAGCCAACGCGAATATGAACCGCCTCATTGCTTCGAAAGTTCTTGGCCGCGAAGCCACAGCCGACGAGAGCCCAACCGTGCTCGACACCTATGCGAACACGAGCTCAGCCGGTTCGATCATCGCCTTCCATAAGCACCAAGATGACATGGCCGCGGGCGACAAAGGTCTGATCTGTTCCTTTGGTGCGGGCTATTCCGCTGGCACGGTTTTCGTCGAGAAGGCCGCCTAGACGATTAAGTCTTCCTCCGGATCCGACGATCGCTCTTCGATGGGCTTGGCGGTGTAAAGCAGGAGCAGCGAGACCAGTGCGATACTGGTGCCCTGGGAGGAAAACAGCTCCAGCATGAGCGCAAAAAACCAGGCGGGAAGGTTCTGAGCGGGAAGAGTGAGTGCGCTCCCCTCCACCGCCTGGCGCAGGTCGGCTCGCGCTCCTGCAATCTTTTGTTCAAGCGCTGCGCGTCGCCGCGCCTGTCCGAGTTCATTTTGAGCGTCGCGATAAGGCTTTTGATGCGTCCGCCCAACCGCTTCGACGCCTGCGAGGTAGGCTTCTAAGCCTTCAATTGAGCGCGTTTCGGGTGGAATGGCCGCAAGCTGGCGAGACCAATCTTCAATCTCGCTTTGGCGCAGGGCGCGGACTTGCTCGGCGCTCGTCCAACTCACTTGCTGACCTTGCGCATTGTTGACCATGAACAGCGTCGTGCCGGCAATGCTCGTCCCCGCCCCTGCGAGGGCGAAGACGAGCGAGCGCGCGGCTTCTCCGCGGCGTTTGCCAGAGAGGTGCCACCAGAAAAACGTGAACCCACCAAAGGAGCAGACCGACGCAATCACACCGCTCCATCCCCACACGCGCGCCTGAACAGGATCGGTTACGCCGGCACTGAACGCTTGGAAATTGGCAAACCCTGAAAGCCCTGC
>CAYNUI010000170.1:0-5534 GCA_964400185.1 uncultured Hyphomonas sp. | reverse complement strand
TCGACCACCTGATTGATCCGCGTGCCTTGGTGCCGGAAAGCATCATGCCGCCATATGCCTTCTTGATGGATAAGAAGCTGAAATATGACGGCATTGAAGACCGGCTAAGAACCGAGCGCATGGTGGGCGTGCCGTACAATGACGACATGATCGAGAACGCCAAGGGCCATATCCTGGCCCAAGCCGACCCGAACGATAAAGGCTTCGATTATTATGACAGCCTGATGGCACTTTACGAAGCTGAAGCGGGCCGCGTTGGTACGGTCGAGGCGCGTGATTGGGACGGCAATCCTGACGAGATCACCGAGATGGATGCCCTTGTCGCATATCTTCAAATGACAGGCACTCTGGTCGATTTCTCGACCTATGAGGCCGACGATCTCAGCAATCGGCGATAGGAGGACAGTATGTACGAAACGCTCGCAAGCTTCGCGCAGACCGGCGGACTGGTCTATTTCGTTCTCATGTTCGCTGGCGCGCTCACCTACGCGCTTTGGCCGCGCAACCAAGAAAAATTCGATGCCGCGGCTCGTCTACCTTTAGAGGATGGAGGCCCGCACAATGGCCAATGATATCAAAACCAATGACGCTAAAGATGTCGACGATCATAGCGGTGTCGAAACCACTGGGCATAGCTGGGACGGCATTAAAGAACTGAACAATCCACTGCCGCGCTGGTGGCTGTTCATCTGGTACGGCACGATCGCTTGGGCGATCGTCTATATGATCTTTATGCCGGCGATTCCCGCTCTGCCAGGACTAGGAACCAACACGACGGGCCTGCGTAACCATTCTGACCGAGACCTCGTCGCCGAGGCTGTGTCTGATCTGAAGTCTGCCCGCGTCGCGCAGTCCGCGACTCTGTTGGAAGCCTCACTCGAAGAAATCGAGACCGATCGCGGCCTTCAACAATTCGCCTTGGCTATGGGAGAAAGCCTGTTCGGCGACAATTGCGCGACCTGTCATGGCGCGGGTGGGCGCGGGGCCGTGGGGTATCCTATTCTCGCTGATGATATTTGGCTCTGGGACGGTACGCTCGATGGGATTGAATACACGCTTCGGCATGGCATTCGCCATGATGGGGATGATCTCACACGCTTCTCACTGATGCCGTCCTTCGGGCGTGATGGTCTGTTGAGCAGCGAACAGATCGATGGGCTCACCCACTATGTTTTGCGGGTCTCTGGGCAAGATTTCGATGCGGATCTCGCGAGCAGTGTTGAGGACCTTTATCAGCAGCAATGTGCGAGCTGCCATGGCGTGAACGCGGAAGGGGATCGCACCCAAGGGGCGCCGAACTTGACCGATCAGGAATGGCTCTTTGGCAGCTCCGAAGCCGCGATCTACAACACGATCTACAATGCGCGGAACTCGCATATGCCCGCTTGGCAAGATCGTCTCGACGATGCCTCCATCAAAGCGCTCGCGGTCTATGTCCACACGCTCGGAGGCGGCGAGTAAGGCGCATTCGGCATGGGACAGACCACGCTCAACATCCACCCGTCTGCAGGCAGTGGCGGCCCGACGCCGCCACCGCCAAAGGACCTTTATGCCAAGCGCCTGCAAATCTATCCGAAGCTGGCTCATGGTAAGTTTCGGCTCGTAAAATGGGTGGTGATGGCATCGACACTCGCCGTCTATTACCTGCTACCTTGGCTGAGATGGGAGCGCGGTGAGGGGATCCCAAACCAAGCCGTGCTCGCAGACTTTGAGAGCGAGAAATTCTACTTTTTCTTCATCGAAATTTGGCCGCAGGACATTCATTTCCTAGCGGGCCTATTGATCTTAGCCGCGCTAGGCCTGTTCCTGGTGACCTCCCTCTTGGGGCGGGTTTGGTGCGGCTATACCTGTCCGCAAACGGTGTGGACGGATCTCTACATTTGGGTCGAGCGCGCCTTTGAGGGTGACCGCGCCGCGCGGATGCGTCTTGATCATGCGCCCTGGAGCTTCAACAAGGCTTGGCGGAAACTCGGCAAGCATACGATCTGGCTGGTGATCGCATTCTGGACCGGCGGGGCATTCATTCTCTACTGGCACGATGCGCCGACGGTTGCGCGTGGATGGTTCACCGGCGAAGCGCCTCTATCGGCCTATTGGTTTGCCGGCATCCTTACCTTCACGACCTATTTCTTAGCCGGTTGGATGCGCGAACAAGTCTGCACCTATATGTGTCCTTGGCCGCGTATTCAGGGCGCGTTGACCGATGAGCATGCGCTCAATGTCACCTATCGTTTTGACCGGGGCGAGCCACGCGGTCCGAAGCGGAAATCTGAGAGTTGGGACGAGCGCGGAGACTGTATCGATTGTGATCAGTGCGTGCAGGTCTGTCCGGTCGGGATCGACATTCGCAATGGGTCGCAATTGGAGTGCATTCACTGTGCGCTCTGCATCGATGCTTGTGATGAGATGATGACCAAGATTGGTCGCCCAACGGGGCTCATCGCCTATGATACAGACGTCGCGGTCGCAGCGCGTGCGGCTCAGCAGACGCCGCCCAAATATCGTATCCTTCGCACACGAACGGTCCTTTATACAATTCTGATTTCGGTGATTGGCGGATTGATGGTCTGGGGGCTCGCGACGAAAGCGACGATTGAGGCAAATGTCTTGAAAGACCGCTCACCGCCATTTGTGCAGCTCTCCAATGGCGACGTCCAGAACGGCTACACCCTGAAGCTGGTCAACAAGATCTCCACACCCCGGACCATGGCGGTCAGCATCACAGGCATCGAAGGTCTATCTTACACAGTGATCGGGATCGAGCATGAAGGAGATGGACCCGTCTCACTTCCAGTAGAGGCGCATGGTGTCGATCGCTACCGTCTGTTGATCAGTGCGCCCGCTGGCGCCTCTCAACGACAAATCACGATTTCCGTCCGCGACACCGAAACGGGCGAAATGGACGTGAACCGCGCATCCTTTAGAGGACCGAACTGATGAGATTAGCCGAAACGACTCCGACTTCAGATCAAGGCACGTTTGAACTCAAAGGATGGCATGTGCTGCTCATCTTGATGGCCTTTTTTGGGGTCATGTTCTCCGTGAACGGGGTGTTTCTTTATCACGCGATTACAAGCTTTCCCGGCGAGGATGTGAAGAAGTCCTACGTGCAAGGCTTGAACTATAATGACACGTTGGCTGTGCGCGCCGAGCAGGCCGCACTTGGTTGGCGCGCGGAAGCAGGATTGCAGAACTCGACCCTCGTCCTGCGTTTAAGCGACAGCGAAAACCGGCCTTTATCCAACCTGTCCGTCGTCGCGGAGGTTCGCCACCTTGCGACGCAGAACGCCGATCAAATCGTAACGCTACAACCACAAGCCCAGGGCGAATATCTCGCAGAGGGTTTGGTGCTTGATCCCGGACAATGGCTGATCCGTTTCAGCATCTATGATAGCGCCGGTGAGACATTGCGGTTCAATGTTGATAAAACGCTGATCGTTTCATGAGCGAGCTTACCCTCCCACTGGACCAAGGATGTCCGTCCGGCCTCGAGCCGCCGAGCGATGCGGTGGCAGGGGACATGACCGGCTTTGTTCGTGAACGCGGTGGGCTGAGTGCGCTGACTTTGTCTGTGCGCGGTGCCAAATGCGGTGGCTGTCTGTCGAAGATTGAGAAAGCGGTTTCCGCTATCCCAGGGGTTGAGCAGGCGCGCATGAACCTCTCGAGCGGGAAGCTCAATGTCTCTTGGACGGGGCCAAACATTGCCAACACCGTCGCCAATCAGGTCGCGGCTTTGGGCTATGGGGTCTCTGCCTTTTCCGAAGACGGGTCCGCAAAGGCTGCGAAGTCTGAAGAACGGCGCTTGCTGCTGTCTATGGGCGTGGCGGCCTTCGCGCTGGCCAATATTATGCTGCTCTCCGTCTCCGTTTGGGGCGGGCATGATGAAATGGGGGATCAAACCCGCGTCGCCCTGCACGCAATCTCTGGGCTCATCGCATTTCCGGTTTTGCTTTTCAGCGGTCGGCACTTCTTCGCCTCGGCGTATGGCGCGTTGAAGAACGGTCACGCCAATATGGATGTGCCGATCTCGCTCGCTCTGATCTTGGCCTTTTCCGTCAGCGTTTGGGAAACGGTCTATGGCGGCGCGCACGCTTATTTTGATGCGAGCGTCATGCTGCTCTTTTTCTTGCTGATTGGGCGTTTCTTGGACGCGCGCTTGAGACGCCAAGCCCACGCGGCAGCACATGATCTTGCCGCCTTGCAGAATAGGTCTGTGAACCGGATCTCGCTGGCTGGAAATCTGGAAAGCGTTCCAGCTGACAAGATCGCAAGTGGTGATCGTATTCTTCTTGCAGCCGGAGAGCGCTCGGTCATCGATCTGCGCGTTGAGACGGGCACCAGCAGCGTCGATGAAAGCCTGGTCACCGGCGAGAGCCTGCCGCGCGCGATCCAGCCCGGCGAAACGCTCTATTCCGGAACCGTCAATCTCGACCATCCGATCGAGGGCGTCGCGCTCGGACAGTCTTCGGAGTCCTTGCTCTCTGACATCGCCAATATGCTGGAAGCCGGCGAGCAAAAGCGCGCGCGGTATCGCAAGATCGCCGATCGCGCCGTCTCGCTCTACGTTCCCTTCGTCCACACAACGGCCGCGCTCACCTTGATCGCTTGGCTAATGCTCGGCGCGAGCCCTCGTGAGGCGATCATGGTTGCGGTGGCGACGCTGATCATCACCTGTCCTTGTGCCTTGGCGCTCGCCGCGCCCGTGGCCCAAGTCGTTTCGTCTGGACGTCTGTTCCGGAACGGCATTTTCTTGCGCTCTGGCGATGCGCTGGAGCGCTTCGCTGAGATCGATCATGTCGTGCTGGATAAGACCGGCACGCTGACCTTAGGCACGCCCTTGCTGGTCACAGACACTGGTGAGGATTTGGAGCCTGCGGCCATGTTGGCGCGCGCAAGCCGCCACCCGCTCTCACGCGCGATCGTTGAGGCCGCTGGGGCAGGGCCCGTTGCAGAGAATGTGCGGGAAGTTTCGGGGAAGGGCGTTGAGGGTCTCATCGAAGGCGAAGTCTGTCGTCTGGGATCCCGCGCTTGGGTTGGCGCTCAAGGCGGTCAACAGACAGGGGGTCCGTCGCTTTGGTTCGTCAGAGGCGAGCGCCCCCCGGTCCTGTTTGAGTTCAAAGACCAGTTACAAGACGATGCAAAGCGTGTGCTCGATCAACTCAAGCAACAGGGCTTGGGCGTTGAGATCTTATCGGGAGACGCCGAGAAAGCGGTAAACGGCGTCGCTGAGGAGCTGAACGTTTCCACCTGGCGCGCGCAAGTCTCTCCGCAAGGTAAAGTCGACCGCCTCACCGAGCTTGGCGAGCAGGGCAAGAAGGTCCTGATGGTGGGCGATGGGCTCAATGATGCAGGCGCGCTCTCTTTAGCGCACGCTTCGCTCGCCCCTGGCGGCGCGATGGATGTCTCGCAATCGGCCTCAGACGCGGTCTATTCCGGCGGGCTGACGGCGCTGCGCACCGTGCTCATCACATCGAAGCGTACGCGCTCGGTCATGCTGCAGAATTTTGCGCTGGCAGCCCTTTATAATGCGATTG
>CAYNUI010000169.1:0-5580 GCA_964400185.1 uncultured Hyphomonas sp. | reverse complement strand
TCATCGGTTATTTTGTGGCAGACCAGCGCGCGCATTAGAGCTTGTCATAAGCGTCGCGGACCATGCCAGCGATCTCTAAACAGGCCTCGCGGGCGGCAGGCGCGACCGCCGTGAATGCGGTGAAGCCATGCGCCAAACTATCATAGCATTTGAACGTGACGGGCACGCCCGCCGCTTCGAGCTTCTTTGCGTAAGCCGCGCCGTCATCGACCAGAGGATCAAAACCAGCTGTGGCAATCACCGCTGGCGGCAATCCTTCCAATCGGGTTTCCTGTGCCGGAGAGAGAAGGACATTGGAACGGTCAAAGTCTTCTGGAAGATATTGCTGCATGAACCATTGCATCGTGTCCGTGGAGAGGGGGTAGGTTTCTCCATACGTCGTCGCGGACGGAAACTCCGTCACAAGATCCGTTGCGGGATATAAGAGCAATTGAAGGTCTGGCTTCGGCATGCCGCGCCGTGTGGCCTCTTGCGCGATGATGGCGCTGAAATTTCCGCCCATACTATCGCCGCCGATCGCTGCGCGTCCCGATGGCGCGCCATAGGCTTCAGCATTTTTGAGCGTCCAATCGTAAGCTGAAATGCAGTCTTCGAGCCCTGCCGGAAATTTGTGCTGCGGGGCCAAGCGATAGTCGACAGACACCACGGGGCATTTCACGACCTTTGCGATCATGCTGCAAAACGCATGACACGCCTCAATGTTTAAAATTACTCCGCCCCCCATATGCCAATAGGCGAGCATGGGCGCACTGGGATCTTGATCTGCCGGCTTGTAGATTCTTACCGGAATTTGGTGCGTGCCATTGCCGGGGATGGTGGTGTCTTCGAAACTGACCCCAGGCTCGGGCTTTGCGGCGAACATGGCGAGCCCTTCAATCGCTGCGGCTTGCGCGACCTCCGGCTCGAGCGACGACATTGGCGGCTGATTGGCAGCGCCATGCGCAATGAACTGAAAGTTTGGATCGAGCGTTCGCCCACCGATTTCAACGGGAGCGCCACCAGCCATTTTGACTTTCCAGCTTGCTGGAAGTTTTAAGAGTAGCTTGGCGATTGTCGCTTGCAGGCTCATTTGCAAGGCCCTCCCAGATTATCGTTTTCTGGGGTTCAATCTGACTTAGCGGGGAGATTTGGCAAGCGTTTCGATCCCGGCCAGCATCAGTTTTTTAGCAAATTCAGTGGCTTCCGTCGGGTCGAGCGGGCGACGCTTGAGCATATGATCCCCCATTTCACGAGCGATCCCGATCGCTGCCGCGGTGATGTACTCCATGTCGAGATGGTCGAGGCCGATCTTTTCCATAACAATTTCGAGGTCAGCACGAATTTCATCGGAAATGGACTGCATGTCCGGTGTGTCTAAGCGCACGCCAATCAAGCTCATATGCGGCATGCCATTTTCGATCGCGTCGCCATTCTCTTCAGCGAGGAACCCAAAGTATGCCCCATACGCGGCTTGAAGATAGGACTCTAAGTCTTTGGCCTCTTCGCGCACCTTTTGCAGCAGGGGACGGAACCGCGCGACACTATCGTTCGCGATGGCTTCAAACACTTCTTCTTTGGATTTGAAATAGTTGTAGAACGTCCCGCTCGCGAGATCGGTTTCGCGAATGATGTCTCTGATGTTCGCGGCTTCATAGCCGATGCGGGCGAAAACAGTGCGCGCGGCGTCCAAAATGGCCTGGCGGTTTGCCTCTTTCGCGCGGGCACGCTTGCCCAATCTGATCTCTGGATCCGCGGTAATTGTCATAGAATCTCTCGTCTCACTTAGCGCCAACCTGCTCAGAAAGATGACGGTCCGTCAACTTTTAAGTTGCGGTGCACTGTGATTGCGCTCGTATTGGGCGCGACTGCGTCAATCGGGAAGGCGACTGTCGAATTGGACAGTTTGCGGTTCCGAAGAAACGGGTTTGCCTGTGGTCAGAACAACTTTTCCACAGGAGCAGATCGTGCCTCTATTCAATGCCCAACGAGCGGCGATCGGCCTCGCTGTTATTATGACGCTTTCGCCCGCCGCAACCGCCGAGGTTTCCATTTTTGAGTTGCGGATCACCAACAATACAGACCGCGATCTCACCTTCATTTTGAAGGATGACCACTCAAAACGGGTCGACCTCACGCATAAGAAAGCGATTGCGGATCACGTTACGATCAAGCCCGGTACGTCGGACATTGTCGGGATCAAACCGGATGGCAATAAATGCGCACCAACGTGTGGTGTTTGCACGCCGGCCTATGGGAAAGTCTATGCTTGGTACACGGACGATAAGGGCAAGCAACAGCGAAACAATTACTACAAAGCGACGGTCGAGTTTTTCGAGTATTGCGGTACGTCCGCCGGCAAACCTCTGACCACCTACACCTCAAACTGGAATTTTCAGCATCATCAAGGCAAAGGCAATAATCGCTTCAAGCACACGCAAAAAAGCTCCCACAATAATTACACGAAAAGCGACCCTGCGCAGGGCCTCACTGTGGACGCGAAGAAAATCAAGGGCCAAGCCACGATCGTCTATTCGATCCGCTAATCGCGTCTTAGCTCGCGGGCTGCGCCGTCTCATCCAGCTGAATGCGGCGGCGAACTGTCAGGAAGACACCCCAAAGTGCGCGTAGCAATATCAGCCCGAGTATGCCCCACATCGGCTCGCCAATCGCGGCCATAGCGAAGGCGCCTGCAAAGATCCCAATATGCAGGACGATGATCCGCCCATAAGGCGCTGACATTTCCTTTTCGATTGTGGTCTCGCGATACTCACCGCGCAGGATGAAGTCTTGGAAGAATAAAAAGATCTGTAGCGCGATGATCGCGAGAATGAAGGTCGGCATGTTCTGACCGGACAAAAGCGCTTGGTTGATCAGGCCCAGTGGATTGGGGAACCCCGACACGTCCCCATTCTCAACACTCATCTGCGCAAACACGCTCACGAAGACACCGTGGACGAAGCAAAACATGCCATAATGAAAGATGAAGAACGGGCCGATGAAGAGCATGCCCATCGCGCCGATCGGATGATCTTTCATACTGGTGGCAATCATTTTGGCGAGCGCGACGGCGCCAATGATCAAGTTCTCAAGCCAATAGAGAAAGACCAGAGGAATGGCGCCCCAACCCAAAGTCAAAACCGCCCAAATTGGAAACAGGTCGACGGCCAAAATCGCCCACGCGACGGGATCGCGATAAGTTCGCGCGAGCGTATTCGGGTCCAAGAAATTGAGCACGTGATTGATCCCCAAAGATCAGCTGATGCTATCCAAACCACTCCACCTCGGAAAGTCTAGCGGGTTATTGGCTTTCAGGCCCCAAGACTTTTTCGGCGTGTTGTAATTGCCGGTGAGGATTTCAAAATGCAGGTGGATGGCGGTCGCATTGCCAGTGCGCCCCATCAGACCAATCGGTTGTCCAAAGCCAATGCTTTGGCCGGGTTTCAGTCCATCCGCGAAGTAAGCGAGGTGTCCATAACGGGTATAGACGCCATTGCCATGGGCGATCAGGACTTGATAGCCAAAACCCGTTTGTTCGCTCACCTCCAGAATGCGCCCAGGGGCGGCAGAGTAGATGGGCCCGGCGGGCTTTGATTGCAGGTCGATGCCCTTATGCATGCTGCCAAAGCGGGGACCAAAGCCGGAGGTCATGCAAGCATTGTTGACCGGCGCGGCTGCAACTATGACGCCATTCACCGTGACGAGCGCATTGTAGTCGAGGATGCGACCGCTGGAATCCGTGTTGGGCCGGTTTGAGAATGAAGGCGTGCAGGCATACAGATAATAGTCGGGTTGAAACGACCCTTGCGCGGCGCGCGACGTTTGCGGCGAGGTGCCAACTGGGCCGTTCGGATAGCTGACCTCAGGCGGCGGCGACGAACAGGCGAACAGTCCTGCTGCGGCAATGCCAGCAATGAAGTGTCGCATGGGTTCGGTCCCGTTCGATCAAGCGTTCACGCGGGCGCGTTTTCGGCCCTTGTCTATCTCTTGCATCAGGTCTCTTACATAAGTGTTGAAGTCGACCTGCATCGTATGCCGAGCCGCTTGGTAGAAGTGGCCCATATGGGTCTTCTCATCGGCCAGCGTGATCCGTTCCATTTCACTGGCGCTCGGCAGTGCGTACTCGCCCGTCACCGCGGCGACAGCAAGTTTCGATTGTTGTTCTGCAAAGTTCACCAAAGTCGGCAGCGGCTGCGCCAAAGCAAGGAAGAACAGGTTCTCGTAGCCAGGCTTCACCATCCGTTTGAATAGCGGGAAGCGGTTCTCATTGGGCGTCAGCTTAGGATCGTCAAAGAACGGGAAAGAGACTTTATACCCGGTCGCCCAAACAATGGCGTCGATCTCTTCACGCGTCCCATCTTTGAAGACGACGGCGTTAGGCTCAAAGCGCTCAATGGCGCCTTTGGCCGTGATGTCGCCGCAGCCGACGCGGGTGAGAAATTCACCGGAGACCGACGGGTGCGCATCAAGCGGCTCGTGATCGGGCTTGGGCAACCCATAGTCTTCCGGATTGCCGATTTCTTTTTTGATCTTGGAGCGTGCCAAGGCGCGGCCAACGCTCATCGGCATCCAGCTTGGCAGGATGGCTTTGTCGGCCGGTTGTCCGCCAAGATACTTTGGCAGGACCCAAACGCCGCGGCGCATGGAGATGATGAGTTTCTCGCAAATCGGGCGCTGAGAGAGCTCAGACGAAATATCCATCGCCGAATTGCCCGCCCCGACGACTAGCACTTTCTTGCCCCGAAAATCGAACGGATCGAACGGGTCTTCATAATGGTGGCTATGGATCTGGTAGCCAGCAAATGCGTCTTGGCCCGGATAATCATCCGGCGTCCGCGGATCCCAATGATGGCCGTTGCCGACAAACAGCCATTGATAGGTGCGGGTCTCACCGGTTGAGAGTGTCACATCCCAATCGCCGTCTTCGCGCCGTACCGCTTTGTCGACACTGGTATTGAACGTGATGGTTTCGCGCAGACCGAAATGATCCACGTAGTCGTGAAAATACTGCAGCAGCTGGCTGTGATGGGGGAAGTCCGGCCAATCCTTCGGGACGGGATAGTCCTCAAACGCCAGCCGCCATTTTGATGTATCGATATGCAGGCTCTGATAGCAGGAGGATTTTCCGTTCGGGTTCTTATAGTACCAATTGCCCCCGATATTGTCGGACATTTCGAAACAGTCATAGGCGATGCCATAGTCCTTTAGGCGCTTGGCCATCGTGAAGCCGCTGCATCCCGCCCCGATGATACAGGCTTTCCCTGCGCTTGCGGCGTCAAATGCCATTCCGGATCCTCCCGTGGGGTTATTGGTTTATCGCTTAACCGAGATGGTATATCCGCTAACGTAAACGTCAATTTGAAAACAGGTCATCATGGACGAAAGCATTGCCAGTCTCGACAAGCGCATTGAGCTGATGCGTCAGCATATGGATGGGATGACCCATGTCGTGCCGTGGGCGCGAGAAACCGGATTTAAAGTCACGCGGGTCGAGCGCGGCCAGATTTGGGGCCTTCAGCCGTTCGCCGAGCATTTGGTCGGCGACGTTGAAGCGCGCGTCATACATGGCGGCGTGATTACGACCATGCTGGACAATTTGTGCGG
>CAYNUI010000168.1:0-5592 GCA_964400185.1 uncultured Hyphomonas sp. | reverse complement strand
TGGCGGGACACGAAAGTTCATGTGCTGACGCACGCCATGCATTATGCCTCCTGTGTGTTCGAAGGCGAGCGCGCCTATGGTGGGGTAATCTATGCCTCACGTCGCCATTCTGAACGACTCGCCAATTCAGCAAAGATCATGGGCTTCGAGCTACCCGTCTCCGTTGATGCGCTCGAAAAGATCAAAGAAGAGACGCTCGCCAAGTCCGGCCTCGAAAACGCGTATGTGCGTGCTTTTGCCTGGCGCGGCAGCGAGATGATGGGCGTCTCGGCGCAGAACAATACGATCCACCTCGCGGTCGCTGTTTGGGCCTGGGGCGATTATTTTGCGGATAAGATGAAGGGCATTCGCATGACGCATGCGATGTACCGGCGTCCGGATCCTTTGACAGCGCCATGCCACGCCAAGGCGGCGGGCCTCTATATGATCTGTACGCTGTCCAAGCATGCCGCCGAGAATGAAGGCTATGCTGATGCGCTGATGCTCGATTATCGCGGGCAAGTGGCCGAAGCGACCGGCGCGAATATTTTCTTCATGCGCGATGGGGCCCTGCACACGCCAACGCCAGACTGCTTCTTGAACGGCATCACCCGTCAAACTGCGATCAAGCTCGCAAAGGCGCGCCAGATCGAGGTCATTGAGCGTGTGATCATGCCGGATGAACTTGGTACGTTCGACGAGTGTTTCATTACCGGCTCTGCGGCTGAGATCACACCTGTCGCCGAGATTGGTGAGTTCACGTTCAAGCCGGGCTATACGTCAGAGGCTTTGGTCAATGACTATGCCGACCTGGTCTATCGCCGGATCACGATGCCGGCTTAAAGCCCCGGACGAAACAGGCAGATAAACGGGTTGAACGCGATTGCGTCTGATTGGGCGCAATCGCAATCTTGCACATCTTATTTCCAATCCGGCCTGGCCAAACTTGGGCGGGGTGGCCCATTCTGATCTCCAAGCAAACCGGTCCGGAGAGACCGCATGCAAGACTATTCGATCAACCAATGGGGATATCCATCATGACCATAAGATCACTCGGCGCGTTGGGCGTCGGCGCCGCCTTCGCCATCAGCTCCGCTATGTTTGCACCGCAGGCGCAGGCGGAAACCTGTATTCTCGATACCAATGGCGATGGCTTGGCGGACGGCACAGGCGGCGCGGTTGATGGGTCGGGCATCGATAGCAGTCTCGCATGCGGCACGTCGGCGGACGCTTCAGCGATCCAAGCGACCGCCATTGGCGCGGGCACGCAAGCCACCGGCAGCGGGTCTACAGCCTTAGGGTTTGGCGCGGATGCGACCGCGAGCGACGCGACCGCCCTTGGCAATGGATCAGGTGCTATTGGTGCGGACTCAACCGCCGTCGGTGCAGGGGCAGCAGCGGTTGATGACAGTGTTGCGGTCGGATCTGGGGCTTTAGCGTTCAATTCAAATGCGATTGCACTCGGTCGAACGGTGCTCGCGACGGGTGAAGGCGCAATCGCAATCGGTAGCGATGGCTTAGATGCAGATGATCCCAGCGACCCGTCTGTTCAAATCGGAGCGCTCGCGACGGGCGACTATGCCTTAGCGCTCGGATCAGATGCCGCGGCCTCCGATCTCGGCTCGATCGCTATCGGGACCGGCACCGAGGCGACGGATAGTTTCGCAGTGGTTGTCGGCGGAATGGCTCTCGCGAGCGGAGAGAACTCTACTGCGATCGGTGACTTTTCAACTGCAAGCGCCACGGATGCGCTGGCAGTGGGCGCAGATGCCGTCGCTGCGGGCGACGACTCAACCGCGGTTGGACAAAACAGTTTAGCCTCGGCCGAAGGCGCGACGGCGATTGGGGAAGACTCCACGGCGACAGGCGTGGAATCGGTCGCGATTGGCGAGAACGCATTTGCGTCTGGAAGCAATTCCATCGCGCTTGGAACCGACCTCGACACAAATGGAGATGGGGCGAGCGCGGCGGGCGCGGGCGCGGTCTCGATCGGCGCAGATGCCTCAGCCGGGTTCGCCAATTCAGTGGCGCTTGGCCAAGGCGCGACTACCACACGCGCCAATCAGATCTCGGTCGGCACCGCGACCAATACCGTCACCGTTGCAGGAATTACGTCTGCTGAAAGCCGCGCGGCGCAATCCGGTCCTTTGGAGCTGGTCACCACGGACGCGAACGGCAACCTCGCCTCGGATGGCGGGGTGTTCTTCAGCCAATTCAGCGGAACCGCGGCGGCAATCGCATCGAACTCAGCGGCGATTGATCGGCTGCGAGAAGGCACTGCATCGCTCGCCTCCATTCCCGATCTCTATCTGAACATGGACGAGACTTGGGCGCTGGCTGGCGGATTGAGCGTCTATGATGATGGCTTTGGCGGCGAAGAAACCGCGTTTGGCGGCGGCTTCCAGCTGCGCAGCTCCACCGAAGACAGATGGTCCGTCGGCGTCGCAGCAGGGATTTCTCGGAACACGCAAGTGGTCCGCCTGCAGGCGCGGATAGGGGGCTAGATTTCCGCTGGAAAAACGAAGTGAGGAAAAGTGGCGCTTCGGGGAGGATTCGAACCCCCGACCCCTTGGTTCGTAGCCAAGTACTCTATCCAACTGAGCTACCGAAGCGCGGAAGCGGGACACATACTCTCGGGCTGAGGCGAAAGCAACACCTGATATCAGGAAATTACTGCGCCGCGTGAACGCCTCTCGCAATCGCGCGGGCGAGCGTATTGGCCGCCAGCTCTCCGAGCCGGGCGAGCGCGATCGGGCCGGGCTCCGGCAGCGGCTGTTTTGCGGTCGAGAGGACGAAGACCACATCGCCATCAAATGGCGCAAAGACCGGGCGAATGGCGCGGGCAAAGCCGGACAAGGCCATTTGCGCAACGCGCTGCGCCTCTCCCGGTGTGAGCGCGACGTCCGTCGCGATGCAGGCAATGGTCGTGTTCTGACGGATGCCAGGATTTTGCTTAGCCGCGCCCCAGTCTTCAGCATCTGCGGAATAATCGGCGGGCGGGCGCGCGCCGCCAAACTCTTCGTCTTGTTCGAAGGGCCAAGCCCAGAAGGCATCGGTGCCGGGCATATAGACCGAGCCAAAACTGTTGACGGCGGTGATCGCGCCGACGCTGAGGCCGTCGTCCGTCACGATCGATGCCGAGCCGAGGCCGCCGCGATGCGCGCCGGCTCGTGCGCCAAAGCCTGCGCCAGCTGCGCCAAGATTGAAGCTGCGGTCTGCGGCGGCCAAAGCCTGACGTCCCAGCGCATTGTAAGGTGGCTCCGCGCCCCAGTTTTTGTCCCCGATATTTGCAAGATCATACAAGATCGCTGCGGGAACGATGGGCGCCGTGGGAACCCCTGAGGCCTTGCTCAAGGAGAAGCCTTTGCCTTGCGCCCCCAGTTCAGCTGCGACACCGTCCGCGGCAGCAAGACCATAAGCACTGCCGCCGGACAGAACGATCGCATTTACGGCGTCGACCAATTTGTCCGCCGACAGCAAATCGGTTTCGCGTGTGCCAGGTCCACCGCCTGCGACCGCGACGGCACCGACGCTTGGTTCATCGCAAAGGATCACAGTTGTGCCTGTCATTGCGGCAGCATCGTGCGCGTTCCCCACGCAGAGACCCTCAATATCCGTGATCAAATTGGTTTTGCCAGGCGCGGCCATCACAAGCCCTTTTCTCTGTTCACTATCCGCTCTACGTTGCCGCTCAGAATTCGCCAAGCCGGAGCGTCATTGAATGTCAGTCAAAAGTTTTATCCTCGCCGGAGCCTCTATGCTGCTCCTCGCTGCCTGCCAACCGGCCGATACGGCCGCAGAGGTTGAGGCCGCGCCTGAACCGCCAGTGGTTGAGGAAACCCCGGCCTGGACAAAAGGGGCCATGGTCGCTGCTGCCGATCCGCGTGCGGTCGAGGCGGGACTGGAGGCTTTGCGCAATGGGGGGCATGCGGTGGATGCAGCGATTGCGGTTCACACCGTGCTCGGGCTTGTCGAACCGCAATCCTCAGGCATTGGCGGCGGGGCGTTCATGGTTGTCTATGACCGCGCCTCTGATGAGACCGTGGTCTATGATGGCCGCGAAACTGCGCCGATGGCGAGCGACGAAAACCTGTTCATTGAAGATGGCGAGGTGTTGGGCTTTCTGGACGCCTGGCAGTCGGGCAAGTCCGCGGGCGTCCCGGGCGCGATTGCGCTCTATAAAGCCGCACATGACGCGCATGGCCTGAACGAATGGAAGAGCAATTTCGACGCAGCGATCAAACTCGCCGAAGAAGGGTTCGAGGTGAGCCCACGCTTTGCTGGCGTGCTGGCCAATGAACGGCTGCGCCAATTCACACGCATTGACGATCATCCAGTGAGCGCCGCTTATTTCTATCCGGATGGCGAGCCGCTGCCTGCGGGCTTCGTGCGGGACAATCCGGACTATGCCGAAACGCTGCGCCGGGTTGCGAGCGAGGGCATAGACGCCTTCTACACTGGCGAGATCGCGGAAGGCATCGTCGCGGCGCTGGCTGAAGAGCCACGCCCGGGTTCAATGACCCTGGAAGACATCTCATCTTATGAAGTGAAGGTTCGCCCGCCTTTGTGTGGCAATTGGCGCGAGTATAAAATCTGCTCAGCGCCGCCGCCAAGCTCTGGTGGGGTGACCCAAAACGCGATTGCGGGGCTGTATGATCGGCTCTTGCCAGAGGGGGCTGAAGATCCAGCTGTTCTCCTAAGGACTTTTGTTGATGCGCAGAGACTCTCTTATGCCGACCGCGACCACTATGTCGCCGACGCGGATTTCGTTCAGGTGCCTTATATGGACCTGATCAATCCTGATTATCTTGATGTCCGCGCGACCGAAGTGTTTGCGCCCGACGAGAAAGCGACCCCGGGCGATCCTGGGGTAGCGCTTGGTGGCAATCCAATGATCGGCATGTGGGGCCAAGACCCAACCGAAGATGCGCCCGGCACGACGCATTTTTCCATCATTGATGCGAACGGCAATGTCGTCTCGATGACCGCGACTATCGAAGCGGCGTTTGGCAATTCGCGTATGGTGAATGGCTTCTTGCTCAACAATGAGCTGACCGATTTTGCTCGCGAGCCGCGCAAGTCAAACCTGCCGGTTGCGAATGCACCTGGGCCAGGTAAGCGTCCGCGCAGTTCTATGTCGCCGACCATCATCTTTGATGCCGATGGCGAAGTGGTCATGGTCACCGGTTCGCCAGGGGGGAACTCCATCGTTGCTTACACGGCAAAGACAATCATTGGCGTCCTCGCTTGGGGACACACACCGCAAGAAGCGGTGGATCTTCCGAACATTATTGCGCGCGGCGACGTGGTTGGCGTTGAGGTCGACCGTCCCGGCGGTCAGGAAGCTGCCGATACGCTCAAAGACTTGGGCTATGATGTCCAAGAACGACGCGGTGAGAATAGCGGTCTGCACGTGATCTTGAACACCGAAGACGGTTTGGTCGGCGGTGCCGATCCACGCCGTGAAGGGGTCGCGCGTGCGCTGGACGAGCCCGTCACGCAAAATTGACGTGCAGTCTTAGCCGCGGGCGGTCACACTAAGCGGCTATGGCTCTATCGGTGATCATCCCGACCTTGGATGAGGCAAAGGCCTTGCCAGCGACACTGGCGATG
>CAYNUI010000167.1:0-5715 GCA_964400185.1 uncultured Hyphomonas sp. | reverse complement strand
TATTTCAAAAAAGCAGGGACGTCGTCTCCGAAGCCTTTAATGTCTTCAGGCGCGGGGTCTAAGATGAGGTCATCGTCTTTGCGTTTATAGTCACGTTTAGGACGGTCTTTGCGCTCTTTTTTGGCCGGCGTTTCATTTGCGACCGTGTCTTCTTCTTTTGCCTCAGGGGCTTCGACGGGTGCTTCTGAGCGTTCGCGTCGACCACCACGCCCGCGTCCTTCTCCGCGTCCCCGACCTTCGCCGCGCTCGCGGCGGCGGCCGCCACGTTCGCCACGGCCTCTGCCGCGTCGGCCGTCACTATCGCTAGGCAAGTCTTCTAACTCTTCGGCGAGCCCGTCCGGCATATACTCTTCGACATCGGTTTTGATCAGCATCATCACGCCGCGCCAGCCTTTGGCATCATCGGGACCGACCAAGGTAAAGCTTTCGCCTTCGCGTCCGGCCCGGCCTGTGCGTCCGATCCGGTGCACATAGTCTTCGTCTTTTGGCGGTGGCGAGAAATTGAAGACATGGCCGACATCGGGGATGTCCAAGCCCCGTGCGGCAACGTCAGACGCGACGAGGAGTTGCAGCTCGCCCTCGCGGAACTTGTTGAGTGTATCCATACGCGCGCTTTGCGGGAGATCACCATGGATCGGCGCGGCGCTGAAGCCGTGCTTGCTCAGCGATTTGGCGACAATGTCCACTTCACGTTTTCTATTGCAAAAGACGATGCCGTTTTTGACATCGCGGCTTTCGATGACGCGGCGCAACGCCGTGCGTTTTGCCTTATCATCGCCGCGCGCAATTTTGACCACGTGCTGCTTAATCGTCTCCGCGGTCTTAGATTGGCGCGCAACTTCGATCCGGATCGGATCTTTTTGGAATGTCTTGGCGAGTCGCGCGATTTCTTTCGGCATCGTGGCCGAGAAGAGCAGGGTCTGTCGGCGTGGCGGCAGCAGCTTACAGATCTTCTCAATGTCCGGGATGAAGCCCATGTCCAGCATCCGGTCGGCTTCATCAATGGTGAAGACTTCGACGCCGGTGAGCAGGATCTTGCCGCGCTCAAACTGGTCGATCAGGCGCCCTGGCGTCGCGATCAGAACATCAACGCCGCGAGTTAGCTTTTGCTCTTGCTCTTTGAAGCTCACGCCACCGATGAGGAGGGCCATGTTCAGCTTCAGATCCTTGCCATAGGTCTCGAAGTTCTCCGCCACTTGAGCGGCAAGCTCGCGGGTCGGGCAGAGGATCAAGCTGCGCGGCATCCGAGCGCGTGCGCGGCCTTTGGCAAGGCGATGCATCATGGGCAGCGTAAAGGCAGCCGTTTTACCGGTCCCGGTTTGCGCGATGCCCGTGACATCTCCGCCCTTTTTGATGACGGGGATGGCCTGTTCCTGGATCGGGGTGGGGTGTTCATACCCCGCCGCATCGATGGCGGTTTGGATCCGGGGGTCGAGATTCAACTCGGCGAATGTAATCTTTGGTTGTTCAGTCAAGGTTAGGTCCAGCTGCAGGTTTTAAAAAAGTCGGTCACATCAAGCTGTTCCGGATTGAACAGCGGGGCCGACTTCGAATCACTGCGCCGGCAAACATGCTGCGCCGCACATAGTGCAAAAAAGCCCACCGGCAAAGGTGGGCTTTTCAGTCTGTGATTGAGTGTGGCGTTTATGTTGCCATCTAAACCTAGGCCGCGTCCGCGAGGTTCTGGTTCGCAAAGTCCCAATTGACCAGATTGTCGAGGAAGCTCGCCATGTAGTTTGGACGCGAGTTCTGATAGTCGAGATAGTAAGCGTGCTCCCAGACATCCATGGTCAGGAGCGGTGTGACGCCAGCTTCGGTCAGGGGTGTCTCTGCGTTCGGTGTTTTGGTAATAGCGAGCTTGCCGTCTTTCAGAACAAGCCAAGCCCAGCCTGAGCCAAACTGACCGCCACCGGCTGCTTTAAACTGGGTCGCGAACTCATCGTAAGACCCAAAATCACGGTCGATCAGTTCGGCAACTTTGCCGTGAGGCGCACCGCCGCCACCTGGCTTCATTGAGTGCCAGTAAAAAGTGTGGTTCCAAACCTGAGCCGCATTGTTGAACAGACCGGCTTTGCTGGCATCGCCGGCCGCAGCTTTCACGATGTCTTCCAAAGAGGCACCGGCGAGGTCTGTGCCCTCAATCAGTTTGTTGAGGTTCACGACATACGCATTGTGGTGTTTCCCGTGGTGGAAATTCAGTGTCTCTTCTGAAATATGCGGGGCGAGGCCGTCGCGGCCATATGGGAGTTCGGGAAGGTCAAAAGCCATGTCTTTGGTCTCCTTGCAGAAATTTTTCGCTGTGCTGGATGAGCGCTTGCCACAGATATGGGTTCCATGACCAGTCCTGCCAGTGATTCTTTCTCAGAAATTGTTCAGCGCCTCGATGCGCGGATCAAACGCGTGGATGAAGAACGTTGGCTGTCGAGCCGATATGCAGATGGGACAGCGCGCAGCAGTTTGATCATTTTGTATGCGTTTTACTATGAGCTTGCCCGCGTTCGTCTGGCTGTCAGCGATCCAACCATGGGCCAGATCAGGTTCCAATGGTGGCGCGATGCGATCGAAGAGGTCGAAAGCGGCAAGGTGCGCGAACATGAATTGGTTGAAGCGTTGGCGGCAGAGTTTGGAGCTGGCCGGTTGGAAGCGGATCCGCTCCTCAATCTGATTGATCTGCATGAGGCGGCGTTCTTGGCCAATGATCGCGACCTGGAGCCGGAAGGCGAGCTTGCGAGACAAGCGGTCAAACTAACAGCCCCATCGAGCGACGTGCCCGATCTGCAGCAGATCGCGCCCGCTTGGGCGAAGCTTCGGCGTGGGGAGTCGCTTCAAGAGCGTCCGGGCCGTGCTCGCATCGCTTCGGAAGCGCGCCCGGCGCTGGCGCACCTCAGACTACGTCACCCTTGGGTGCGCGGGCGGCGGCCTGGAGCCATGGGGCAGCGCTTATGCGTGTTACTGGCCGTGCTAACCGGCGCAATCTAAACCCTCGCGACAAAATGGTGAACACTGTTCACTTTTTTGTAGGGGGTACTAAATAGGGAGACATAAGAATAATGAAGAGGCCTCCCATGATCCGCAAATTCGCGCTGATTTCGATCTCCGCTTTGGCGCTTGCCATGCCGAGCCAATCGGAAACTTTGCAAGAGGCCTTGGACCTCGCTTTTCAAACCAATCCCGCGCTGGAAGCCCAGCGAGCGGACATTGGTGTGGCGCGAGAGCAGCTCAATCAGGCGCGCGGGGCACGGGCGCCGAGTGTCGATCTGTCAGCGTCGGCCGGATATGAATCGCTCGATAGCAATCAGCCGATTGCTTTCAATATTGGTGATCGCCCAGTCGCGACGGCGCAACTGCAAGCGACCATTCCCGTTTATACGGGCGGGCGCATTGATGCAGGTATCGAACAAGCGCAGGCAGGTATCCTCGCTGCAGATGCGCAGTTTGATGGCGCGGCGCAAGAGCTCATCCTGAATGTCGTGACCGCTTATGTGGATGTCTTGCGCGACCGTGAAGCGATCCGCATTCGCGCCAACAGTGTGGCTTTATTGGAAGAGCAGCTTCGCGCGGCGACTGACCGGTTTGAGGTTGGCTTCGCCACGCGGACTGATGTGAAACAAGCCGAAGCGCGCCTGGAAGGCGCGCGGGCCTCTTTTGCAGGCGCCGAAGCCCAATTAGAGGCCTCGCTGTCCATCTATGAGCTCTTTGTCGGGCAGGCCGCAGGTGATTTGGTCCAGGTGTCGGGTGGGCCGGCTCTGCCAGAAAGCTTTGAAGCCGCGCTGCAGACGGCATTGGCGGAAAATCCGGACCTTAAGGCACTCCGCCAAGCCGAACGAGCCGCCGAACAGGCCGTTCGCTCGGCCAAGGGGGAGACGAGACCGTCTTTGTCGATCGTCGGGACGGCGAGCGCTCAAGAGACGTTCGATATCGAAGCAACCGCGATCTCGCCGACCATGGGCGTCATCACACTGCCGCCAGACAATTATCGCGATACCAGCCTTAGCGTCTTCGCTCGCGGCACCGTGCCACTATTCCAGGGCGGCGTCTTGCGTAGCCGGATTCGGGCTGCGCGCCTGGAGCAGAGCCAGGCCCGATTGCAAACGGTCAATGCCGAGCGCCAAGTGACCGCCAGCGTCGCGCAAGCTTGGTATGGCAATGTGGCTGCAAAACAGGCCATTACGGCGTCCGAGCGGCAGGTGGAAGCGGCAGAAATCGCGTATGAAGGTGCCCAGGAAGAACTGAGCGTTGGTACCCGCACCACGCTCGATGTGCTCGACCAAGAGCAACAGCTTCTGGAAGCCCGATTAGGCCTGATCAATGCAGAACGCGATGCCTATGTCGCCGCGCATCAATTGCTTCGCGCAATGGGGCAGCTGACCTTCTAGAGTCGCCTTGTCCGCGACTCACGGATCATGATAATATCCCGTCGTAATCGCTTGTTAACCGACCGGAATTAACCGGTTAATAGAAGCAGAATCAATGGGAACGGCTATGGCGGAGCAAGCTCAAAAAGAACCGACCATGGAAGAGATCCTTTCTTCCATCCGAAAAATCATCGCAGATGATGATGCCCCGGCTCAAGAAACGGCAGAAGCCGAGACAATTACCGAAGACGAACTCGATGTCTTCGAAGACTTTGATGTCAGCAGCGATACCGTCGACGAGGCACCTGTCGAAACGGAAGAAGACGTCCTCGCGGCGATCAGTCAGTCCATGGACGAGGCCTCTGGCGACTTCGAGGTCGAAGAGAGCGCTGCCGAACTGCAAGAAGATGATTTCGACTTCGTCGTCGAAGAAGACAATTTCGAGACTTTCGAAGAAGATCAATTCGAAGGGGTTGAAGACTTTGCTGAAGTCGAAGCTGCAACGCCGGAAGTGGAAGACACGTTTGAGCTGGCCGAGGTGGAGGAGACTGTCGTCGCTGAACCCGAGCCTGCCCCAGTACCAGAAATTCAAGAGGAAGCCCCTATGTCTGCACAAGCTGCGCCCCTAACCGATACGGCCACCGTCACAGCGGCGGCTGGCGCCCTTGGCAAACTCCTCGCTAATGTTGAGTTTGGCGAAGAAGCTGGCGGTACAACGACGATTGAAGGTCTTGTGCGCGAGATGATGCGCCCGATGCTAAAAGAATGGCTCGACGAGAACCTGCCAGGCATCGTTGAGAAGCATGTGGAAGCCGAAGTGCAGCGAATTGCACGCATGGCTGGCTAGACCCACACAATTCCTCTGCTAAAGAGACGGGCGCGCCAGAACTGGCGCGCCTTTTCTATTTTATACGACCGACCGGACCGCAAAATATGATCGACCAGCGTTTTGACCCAAAAGCCCACGAGCAGCGCATCTATCAGCGCTGGGAAGAGGCGGGCTGTTTCAAGCCAAGCATGGATACCGCGGCCGAGCCGTACGCGATCATGATCCCGCCGCCGAATGTGACGGGTAGCCTGCATATGGGCCACGCGCTGAACAATACGGTCCAGGACATTCTCTGCCGGTTTGAGCGCATGCGCGGCAAGAACGTCCGCTGGCAGCCCGGCATGGACCATGCCGGCATCGCGACCCAAATGGTGGTCGAGCGCCAATTGGCCGCCAGCGGTAATCAAGACCGTCGTTCTATGGGGCGCGAGGCCTTTATCGACAAAGTCTGGGAATGGAAGGAAGAGTCCGGTGGGACGATCCTGAACCAGCTGAAACGCCTCGGTGCCTCATGCGATTGGGAGAACACCA